>CAXTRU010000018.1:0-17129 GCA_964246665.1 uncultured Acidobacteriaceae bacterium | reverse complement strand
CACCTGGACAGCGCGAAGTTCGACCGTGTGGTGTGGAGCGGTGTGATGGGCGACAAGCCCTATCCCACGGTCCGCAGCGGAGCGGACCTACGCGTCAACAGAACGGCGATGCTGCAGAAGTTTCATGCCGCGCCACAACAGGCGGTGAGCACACCGGCGGTGACCGTGCCGCCGGCCACGCCAACGCAGGAGACCAACGAGCGCTAGAACGACGTTTCACAGTGCGACGGGCGGTGGCGATCAGCTGCCGCCCGTTTTCTTGTCGGACGAGTTGATCCAGCCGCTAAGAAACATGCGCCTCGCGGGTTCGCTGCCGCTAGTATGGACGCAGACCCCGTGAGTTCCCCTGCAAGTGTCGTGCCTCAAATTACCCTCGCGGATGTGCTGGCCGCGCGTGAGCGGCTGGGAAGTGCGGTGTACCGGACGCCGTGCGCTCGCTCCGAGACCCTGTCCCGGCAGACCGGCCAGAACATCTTCCTGAAACTGGAAAACCTGCAAATGACCGGCTCGTTCAAAGAGCGCGGCGCGCTGAACCGCATCGCGACGCTGACGCCGGAACAGGCTGCGCGGGGCGTGATTGCGGCCAGCGCCGGTAACCATGCGCAGGGCGTGGCCTATCATGCGACCCGCCGCAAGATCCGGTCCACAATCGTCATGCCGCTGGCGACACCGCTGGTGAAGGTGCAGGCGACGCGCGGCTTCGGGGCTGACGTTGTGCTGCATGGCGCCAACTACGACGAGGCCTGTGCGGAAGCCACCCGCCGCGCCGAAGCGGAAGGCCTTACGTTCATTCATCCCTTCGACGACCCGCTTGTCATCGCCGGCCAGGGCACCATCGGGCTCGAGTTGCTGGAACAAATTCCCGATCTGGAAGCGGTCGTCGTGCCGATCGGCGGAGGTGGCTTGATTGGCGGTATCGCCACAGCCATCAAGGAGCAACGCCCCGAGGTGCGCATGGTGGGCGTGCAGACCTCCCGCCTGCCCAGCATGCAACGGGCTCTGCGCGAAGGCCATGCGGTCACGCTGGATCCGGCAACCACCATTGCGGACGGCATCGCCGTGCGGCGGGCTGGTGAGATCACGCTGCCGCTGGTGCAGCGCTATGTCGACGACATCGTCACCGTGGATGAGGATGAGATCGCCAGCGCCATCCTGACGCTGCTGGAGCGCGAGAAAACGCTGGCCGAAGGTGCCGGCGCTGCTGCGCTGGCCGCCGTGCTGCAGCGTCGCACCACGTTGCCGGCGTTTACCCGCATTGCTGTGCTGGTGTGCGGTGGCAATATCGACGTGACACTGCTGAGCCGCATCATCGAGCGAGGGCTTGTACAGGACGGCCGCTTAATCCGGCTGAGGATTCATCTGCTGGATCGCCCCGGAGCTCTGGCGGAGCTCACACAGATGATTGCTGCCCATCGCGCCAACATCGTGGATACCCTGCACAACCGCGCGTACTACGGCGTGAACCTCGGCGACACCGTGATCGACATCACCATGGAGACCCGTGGCCGCGAACAGGTGGAAGAACTGCTGGCGGCGCTCAGCGCTGCGGGCTATAAACACAGTCGAGTTTTGTAGGCTATAGACTGCATGGGCAACACAGGCAGCACGCTAGCGTAGACACTCAGACTACCCACATCAGTTTGGAGTTCGCATGCGTTTGCGTTCCTGCTTGGCTGTTCTTGCTCTTGCCTTGCCCGCTGCCTTCTTTGCACCACAACCACAAGCACACGCCCAGTTCGCCGTGTATGTCATGGGATCGGGTGCGATCCTAGGCGCCACACCGACCATTCCCGGCAACAACGCGCAGGGCAACGCGGGGTTCGCTGCCGGTGGCTTCACCGTCGGGGCCTATGACGAGTTCGCCAAAGCCGGCCCCCTGCATTTCGGCATCGACGGACGCTACTTTACGCAGTCCAGTGGCAACTCCAACAACTACGGCAATAAGATTCACGGCGGCTTCGTCGGTGCACGGCTCTCGCTGAAGGCGCCGATCTTTCCACTAAAGATCTACGCCCAGGCGGAAGCGGGCGGGGTGGGCACCAACTACGGCATCAACCCCGACACAACAAGCTCGTCCGCGTGGCAGATCGACGGCGGTGTGGACTGGACGTTTTTGCCGCACATCGACCTACGTGCCGAGTATGGCGGTGGGCTGATCAACGCCTATCAGGGCGGCAACCAGGTGCTGCAGGAGGTGGGTGGCGGCGTGGTGCTTCGCTTCTAGCGCCCGCCACCCATCCCCGTTACAAGATCGCCCGCACCAAACGCCGCACCAACTCCGTCGTTGCGCCATAGACAAGGTGCGCTGTGAAGGGCCCCGCGTAGGAGGACGCCGGATACGCTGCCAGCGGCTTGGAAAAGCCCAGCGCCGGAACCGCGATCAGGTCTCCGCCAACAAAGAGCGCGGTGGCATACGTGGTCCCAAATCCGGAGCGCACAATCGGGAGGTACTCGGCCAACCCACCATACAAGCCGCCAACCAGCGCGGAATAGCTGTAGTGCACGATCGGGCCGCCCTGGGCGCGCTGCTCATGCGTAAGGTGACGTCCGCTTCCGAAGGTCTTTGCGACGGCGTCGGCGGTTTTCATGGTCGCGTCCTCACCGTCGCTTTGCGCTGCAAGCTGCTTTTGTTCCTCAGGCGTTTCGAGCTCTTTGGCCAGCGCCGCGCCTGGGCCTTCGCTCCATACATTCATCAGCCAGCCCGCCAACAGGCCGCCCGCTACGCCCGCCAACACACCACGTACCGGATGTTTTTGTGCCATCAGCTTTTCTCCTCCTGCACAGATTCCCTCTATGCGATGCAAGGCGGCGCTTGCCGGCAACCTCGACAACTCAAGTTGCTTTCGCAGTGGATGCGCTACGCGCGCACGGTGCTGGTGGCGTGTGTGCTGTCGTAACCCATGCCCGCAAGCACACCACGCATGTAGGCGAAGCTTTCCACCATGCCCGGGAGCGGATCGTCCGCCTTGATCTCGTACTCAAGGTCAACGTAGCCGGCGTAGTTCACGCGCGCGAGTGCTTCGAAGATGGCTCGCACCGGCATCATGCCCTCGCCTACCGCGACCTGGCTTTCCTTCACGGTGCTCTCGGCAAGATCTTTCATGTGGATGTCGAAGAGCCGCGGCCCAGCCTGATGGATGGCATCGACCACGTTGGTTCCGGCGCGCATGGTGTGGCCTACGTCGATGCAGCAGCCCATCAACGGATCGAGGTTGCTGACCGCCTTCAGCACGTCCAGCGGCGAGGGCCACTCCTTGTCCTCGGGACCATGATTATGGATGCCGACGCGGATGTTGTATTGTCTGGCAAACTTGGCCACACGGGCCAGGGTCTGGTGTGTAGGCGCACCTACGATCAGCGGAATACCCGCGGCTCTCACATACTCGAACTTGGACCGGATGTCGTCGTCCTCGTCCTTGTTGAAGTAGATCGTCCCTGCGGCGGTTAACGTCATGCCCGCGGCTCGGTACTGGTCTGCGCGCGCCCGCACCTGGTCCAGCGGCGTCATGGGCAGGTGCACATCTTTCAGGTTCAGGTACGGTGTGCGCAGCTCCTTCATCGCAGCGATGACACGATCGGCATCCAGCTTGCGCAGGCTATAGCTGGCAACGCCAAGTCGTATCGGAGCCTTGTTCAGCGCTGGATCAACATGGTTGTTCTGCGCTGCCGCGGTCGCGCCTGTGGCGGCAAGCGCCAGGCCGCTGCGAAGGATATGTCTGCGAGAAAGAGGGATCACGGCCTCACATCCTAGCTGCCGCATGGAAACGCTGTCCAGAACATCAGCGGCAAAAGCGAGAGGCGACAGCCGAAGCCGCCGCCTCATGGGCACAGTCAGATCACCTAACGTCCGGCGGAGGGCACTGGAACGACGTCGAGATTGTCTATGGCGAGAAGCGCTGTGCTGGAAAGCGTCACTGTGTCGAAGACGCCGCTAAAGGTCACGGCAGCTTCGGGGCTCAGCGCACCGTCCGGTACAACCGGTTGAATCACCTGGGTGCCCGCCACGGCGGTTCCACGCAGAAAGGTCACGGTCACGGGAGCCGGCGTTGTGCCGTTGATGGCTAAAGCGAAGCTCGCTTTCAGAAGGTCCGTGGAAAAGGCGATGGTCAGCGGGCCGCCACCTGCCGGCTGGCAAAAGCCTTGCATGACGGCGTTGCCCGTGAGCGACACGAACATCCCGCCGGAAAGGCCCGCGGTCGAGCAAACGGCTGCATTTCCGCTGAAGTTCGCGGTCACACCGTTCAGGCTGAGCGCAAATGGAAACGCCTGATTGGCGGTGACATCGTCGAAAGAAAAGATCGATTCGGCGAGAGCGGCAGGGGCGGCACAGCACAAGGCAAGAACGGCAACACGTGTCCAGAAACGCATACGAAAACCTCTAAGAACCTTTGCAGATAAACGATGTGGAGCCTTAGTTTGATCGCGAAAGGAGACTCAGTGGATCGCTTGCGACAGCTTCTAAGGGTCAGATGCGCATGGGCATCAGGATGTAGCGATAACGAACGTCCTCGTTGGTGTCCTCGGGACGCATCTGCCCGGCAGATTGCGCATCCTTGAACTCCATCCGGACCTCGCCGGACTCGCCCACAGCCTTCAGGAAGTCTATCAGGTAGCTCGAATTGAACCCAACCACCAGCGGATCGTAGCTGTAGGGCGTTTCGATGATGTCCTCCGACTCGCCGGAGTCCGTCGACTGCGCACTGAGCTTCAGCTCGTTCTGCTCCAGCCGGATGCGGATGGCGCCGGAGCGCTCATCGGCAAACTGGGCGACGCGCTGAATGGAACTCATCAGGTCTTCTGAGCGCACGATGACGAACTTATTGTTGTCGCGCGGCAGCACAGCTTCGTAGTTCGGGAACTGGCCCGTAAGCTTGCGGCTCGTGAGCACGCGGCCGCCGATGCGGAAGAACAGCGTCTGCTCGTCGTCAGCAAACTCAATCTGCTCCGCGTCTGTGTTCGACAGCAGACCGTTCAGCTCGGCCAGCGCCTTGCGCGGGATCAGTGTCTTCTTCTCGCCGGACAAGCCTTCGAGGTTCTCGCCGAGCTTTTCAATGTGCGCGAGGCGGTGACCGTCGGTGGCCACCATTGCCATGGATTCGGCCTTGAGCACAAGCAGCGCACCGTTCAGCGTGTAACGCGACTCCTCGTTGGAGATCGCAAAGATCACCTTGGCGATCATGTTGCGCAGCGAGCCCGCGGCGATCTTGTAGCCCAGGCCTTGCGGGAACTCCGGCACCTGCGGGAAGTTCGCGCGCGCCATGCCGACCATCTTGGTGTTCGACCGGCCGGCGCGGATCTGCACCCAGTGGTTGTCCATCAGCTTGATCGAGATGTCGCCTTCGGGCAGCAGGCGGATGTAGTCGTACAGCTTGCGCGCCGGGATGGTGCAGGCGCCGGGCTTCTTCACGCGGGCCGCGCAGCTGGTCTTCAGCGACTGATCGAGGTCCGTGGCGGTGATGGTCAGGCGTCCGCTGCCGTCCTCGTTGGCCGTGGCCTCGAACAGGAAGTTCGACAGGATCGGGATGGTGGTCTTGCGCTCCACCACCGTCTGCGCGGCCGTGAGCTCGCGCAGCAGCTCCGCGCGTGAAACCGTGATCTCCAGGTTGCCGGTGGGAGCGGAGGCTGTGACATCGGGGGTAAGCATGGCGCTTGACACGGTTAGAAATCTCCTGCGATTGGAGTTGATTCTAGGCGACAACCGGGGCTTTGTGCAGGGATTCCGGATGGGGGATTTGTAGGGCCGATGTGTGGGCTTCGCGGCTGTGCGTGCGGTGGGGTGCCAGCGGAGGTGCGGTGCGAGGGAAGGCTTCTAAGAACAGAGCTAAAAGGATCTTTCTAGATCACCGTATCCGTCGTTTGCCGTGGGGAAGTGGATAAGCGGCCTAAACGTTGTAGAGCTAACACCTTAGTGGCAGTACACGAATTCCAAAACGCGCCACGCCAGGAAGGACGCTTCGGAGTTTCGGACGCCGGCTTTCGATTCGGGCCGCACTTCTTCCCGGCTTCCACGTCGCACCCTGGAGCGCAGCTTGGAAGCGCAGCAATGGAATGTGGGAAAGAAACGCAGAATCGCGCCTTTACGGCCAAAACTGATCCAGAGTTCTCAACAAGGCACAGATTGTCTGCAGGGGAAAACGTGGACAGGGGGCGTTCCGGGGTCGATGTCGGTGAGTCTGCCTGGCAGGGACTTGTCCGCCTGCGGACGTGGAGGAAGGTGTGTTCGGGTGCGCGGAGCATTCGGATCAGGAGTGCCGGAGCCGCGGCCACAGGCTGCCAATCTCACCAGCAAAGCAGGGACGCCCAGCCGCCATGGGGCGATGGAGCGTCGCAGGGTGCGGAAAGAAAGCTAGTAGCGGCTGCGGCGGGGGCGATCGCCCCGGCGACCAGCATTGGACCGGAAGCCGCGGTCATCGCGCGAGCCTTCCGCGGGGATGCGATAGCCCTCCGGGTACAGCACAACGAAGCGCCGCGGGCCCTCGCCGGAGCTGGCCGTCTGCAGCCCTGAATCCTTGAGGAACATGTGCAGCATGCGGCGCTCGCGCGAGTTCATGGGTGGGAAGCTGTAAGGTCGCCCGCTGTCTTCCACGCTGTCGACGGCGCGCTCGGCGCTGGTCCGCAGGGCACGCGCCCGTTCGGCCTTGAAGCCGTTGGTGTCGAACGATACACGGTCGTGTTCCTCAGGGTCGAGGTCGAGCATCTTGGCGGCAATGTGCTCCAGCGCGCGCAGCAGTTCGCCTTCGCGCTCGATCAGCAAGCCGGCGTCGGGGCCTTTGCATTCGACGTAGATGTCGCGCCGCTCAAAGCCGTCCGGGTCAACCGCACCCGCACCGGCGGTGATGCGAAAGCGAAGCCGCAGACCACCGGTGGTAGTCAGCAGCCGCATAAAGGAGGCGACGGTTTCGGCAGCCTGCGCCAAGTCTTGCATGTGGGTCCCCGGCCCGTAACATCAGCCGTTTGTCTGAGATGCGAAAACCAGCCCTCAGGGAAGGCTGTCGCCTCCAGTGTAGACGAACGGCAAAACGGGCTTGGCTAGCGGCGTCCCTGGATCGTCTTCGGAGCGCCCGCGCCCAACTTCTCCTTCTTGCGGGCGCGCTCAAGCTGGAGTTCGCGCATCTCGCGGCCCAGCGTGGTGCGGTTCATCACCTGCTGCTGAATGATCATGATCAGGTTGCCGACGTTCCAGTACAGCGCCAGGCCCGAGGCGTAGTTCCACGTCATGTAGCCGGAGACCGCGGGCATCATGAACGCCATCATCTTCTGCTGTTGCGGATCCTGCCCGGGCATGGGCGTGAAGTACTGGACCGCGAATGAGGTCAAGACCATGACGATCGGCAGGACGTGGTACGGGTCGGCGGAGGACAGATCCGGCAGCCACCAGAAGTGTGCCTGGCGCAGCTCCACCACCTTGGTCATCATGGTGAAGAACGCAAACAGGAGTGGTAGCTGCACCAGTGTGGGTACGCAGCCGCCGAACATGCTGACGCCCTGCGCCTTCTGGAACGCCATGACCTCCTGGTTCATCTCGGCGGCCTTGGGATCAGTGGGGCCCGGGTTGCCGTGCTTCTTCTTGATGGCGTCGATCTGCGGTTGAATGCGCTGCATCTTCAGCGCCGCCGCCATGGACTTGATGCGCAGGGGAAGCAGCACAAGGTTGATCGCCAGCGTGAACAGGATGATGGCCCATCCCCAGCTGTGGGCGATGTGCGCATAGGTGAACTGCAGGCCTTCAAACAGCCACTTGCCGATCACGCCCCAGAAGCCGAAGTCCAACATCGGCTCCAGGCTGTGCCCTGTGGTGGAGTCCACCGCCTTCAAAACAGGCACCGCCTTGGGACCGGCAAAGATGCGGGTCTGCACGTGACCGTTGCGGTCGCCCAGCGCCGCGCCAAGCACCGGCACCATCAGCGTGCCCTTCGCCGGCGCTCCCTGGCCGACGCGACGCTGCACCTTGTTTACGTCGATCTCGTTGTGCAGCGTGACCAACGCTGCATCGGCGGGGCGGTCCGGAAGGAACACGGCGCCGAAGTACTGGTCGGCGGTGCCGGCCCAGTCAAAGGGACCATTCAGTGTGGCGCCCCCGGTGACTTTCTTGAAGGCGGTGTGATCCTCCTTGCCGTTGGCCATGGTGTCGATGGTCGCGCCTGCATACGCCTGCGCGGTTTCCATATCGCCCAGGCCCGCGGGCCAGGCGAGCGTGGCCGCCACCGGTATGCCGTTGCGGGTCACAAGCGTGTCCGCGTGCACGACATAGTCCGCACCGAAGCTGAACGCTTTGGTGACCTTGAGGCCGTTGGCTTCGTAGCTGAAGGAGAGGCTCTGCGGCGCTTGGAGGTCGCCGGTCGCGGAGGGCACAAACAGTGCCTGGCTCAGCGTGCGTGTCAGATTGACGTCGTAGGTATAGAGCGAAAGCGGATAGCCGTAGAGCTTGGCCGCGCCTTCATGCACCAGGTCCAGCGGCTTGCCTTCGTTGTCCTTGTAGCGCTTCAGCACCCAGGACACAGCCTGGGCCCCGCGGTTGGAGAACGTGATCTTATAGACCTCATTCTCGACCACGGTGGTGCTCTCTGCGGTCGCCTGCACTGACTGGCCGGTTGTTGAGGCTGCGGCTGTGCTAACCGCGCCTGCGGCGGTGTTCTCCACGCCTGGGTTGGTGGAGGCTGGGGCTTGGGTCGCGGCCGGGGCACTGGCTTCCGGTGTTTGAGGGTTGTGGCGAGCACGCCAGAACTGCAGTCCGAACAGGACGCCCATCATCACAAGCATCATTAGCAAAAAGGACCGATTGTCCTGACCGCCGCCGGCGGCACTACCGCCCGCGTTTGGATTTCGAATCTCTGGCAAGGTGTTTCCTATCTCAGGCCTGCGCGCAAAGCTGAGTGAAACGGGCGCAGGAACGCTTCTCCCATGGTAAACGGTGGAAAGCTGGGGTTCGTTCCCACGGCGCTACGGCACCGGGTCAGCGCCGCCGGTTGCGAAGGGGTGGCAACGGCTGAATCGTCGCAACGCAAGCCACCCACCACGCAGCCAGCCGTGGCGCACCACGGCCACATAGGCGTACTCACTGCAGGTAGGCAGGTATTTGCACTGCGTAACGGCGACGCTGTGCAGCATCGGGGAAACCGCGGCCTTGTAGAAGCCGAGTAGCGCCCGCGCGACGCGCTCTCGGGCTGGGTGTTGGCCGGGCAGCGTGGGCGAACTCGCGTCCGACATGGTCAGCCCTGGCCTTGGCTCGTTGCCGATGTGCTCTTCGTGCACTTGGCGTGGACGCTCTTAAAGATCAGCACGACCTCTCGCTCAAGCGCAGCGGAGTCCGCATGGAGCACGGAGCGCTTCGGATGCAGGATGACGTCAATGGCAAAGTCGCCCAAGCGAGACACGTTCTTGCGCACAATCTCGCGAAGACGGCGCTTGATGCGGTTGCGGTCGACAGCCTTGCCCAGCGCTTTGGGCACCGTAAGCCCAACCCGCGGCCCGGGCGTCTGGCTGCGTTGTGCGGCAACAGAACCAGCTTCGCGTTCTGCGGCGAAGTACGCGATCTGCTTGGCCCATTGCTTGCGGCCGGCCTTGTACACGCGCTGGTATTCAGGGTGCTTGCGAAGACGGTGCTGTGTGTTGGGGGACATGGTGGCTTGATGTCTACGCCGGCAACGCGCCCAGTTGCTCATCAAGCGAACGCGTCAGCGGAGTCTGCTCATTCCCGGTGTGCTTTGTCGTGACGGTCTCGATCAACGCGATCCAGGTTTCTTCGTCCGCGGACGTGTTGTGACGGATGCCGCGCGGAACGACGAAGAACTCCCCGGCGCGGACCACCACATCGCCACCGTGCTGGGGAGCGCGACCGATGCGCAGCGTGCCACGCAGCACCAGGAACATCTCGTCTTCGTCGGCATGGGCATGCCATGGAAACTCACCATGCACGCGTGCGACCTTGACGTACTGATCGTTTACGCGGCCAACGACACGCGGCGACCAAAGCTCAGGGAGAGCTGCGCAGGCGGCTTCCAGTGAGACTGGCTGCTGCATGGTGACTCTCCCCGTCGTTACCAAAACCGAAGTTGTAGACGAACTAGTCGCGATAGCCGGCGGAAACAGCGATCTTGTGCCGACCCTTGGCACGGCGGCGGCTGAGCACAGCGGCGCCGGCCTTGGTCTTCATGCGGCTCAAGAAGCCGTGGACCTTGCTGCGACGGCGGCGATTGGGTTGAAAGGTGCGCTTGGGCATGGTGTTGTCCTGTCAGATGGTCACGTCTGCCATCGACGCCGAAGGCAGTCGTAGGCGCGGGCAAAAGTATAGGCGCAACCCGCTTGGCAGCAATTTCTGAGTATAGCGGAGGACGCGCGATCCATCAACGCAATGGCGCGTCGTTAGCCTTCCTTAAGGCTTGAGCCGGGGTGTCACGGAACAGATTTGAAGGGTGAGAAAGCAACCAAATCCAAACTTCACCAAGGCTGGTGCAAGCCGTCTTTTGGCCGCAAAATTCGGAATAAGACCATCCGGTAGCCCGGTCTCAACGTGCTACTATCGACTCCGTTCCGACAAAGGGTGGTTTGCCCGCTAGGAGATTCGGCCGCCCTTGATCTTGCTTCACTCTCTCGGCTGTAGGACGGCTGAGCTCAACGAGAAACGGTGATTCTGGACGCAACACACCCTACGTGTGTGCCGGGATTTCCGCGCTCAAATTTCGGCCACTTTAGCCGTGCTGCATAGGCTCAAAACACACTAAACGTTTACGACACGAAGGAAGCCGCACGCGATGTCATTTGTTCCGGTCCCCGCCGCCGTTTTGAATCAGTGGGTGCGCATCCTTGGTGCGCTGGAAAAGAAAGTGAAGCGGCAAAGCTTCGAAGCCTGGTTCAAGCCGACGCGGTTCTCGCATATGGAGGGTCGGACGCTGTTTGTGCGCGTGCCCTCCACCGACTTCGAGATCATCGGTGACCGCTACGGCGATCACATCCATGAGGCGATCGATACGCTGGGCCTGGAGATCGATGAAGTGGTGTTTCAGGCGCCACCGGCCGAGCCCACCGCGGCGCGTGTTCGCGAGGATGGCGGATTTGCTCCGCAGCCCAGCCATTCCGCCAGCGCGCCGCCACCGAGCCGTGCGTTGCCGACCGCACCTTCTGCGCCCGGGCCGGAGCAGAGCCGTTTCGATTGGAACTCCGCGGCGCAGCTGAACCCGCGCTATGTCTTCAACGCCTTTGTGATCGGCTCAGGCAATCAGTTTGCGCATGCCGCAGCGCAGGCGGTGTCGGAGCGCCCTTCGCGCATGTACAACCCGCTGTTTTTGTACGGCGGCGTGGGCCTGGGCAAAACGCACCTGATGCAGGCCATCGGCCACGGCGTGAAGCATCGTCAGCCGCATGCAGCCATCACGTACATCACCGGGGAAGCGTTCACCAACGAGATGATTAACTGCGTGCGTCACGATCGCATCACGGGCTTTCGCGACCGTTTCCGCTCGGCCGATGTGTTGCTGCTGGACGATATTCAGTTCCTGGCCAACAAGGAGCGCACGCAGGAGGAGTTCTTTCACACATTCAATGCGCTGCATGAGAGCCAGAAGCAAATCGTGGTCGCCAGCGATCGCCCGCCCAAGGAGTTGAATGGCTTTGAGGATCGGTTGCGCTCGCGTTTTGAGTGGGGCCTGGTGGTCGACATTCAGCCGCCCGACCTTGAAACCAAAGTCGCGATCCTGCAGCGTAAGGCAGAGCTCGAGAATGCACATCTGCCGATCGACGTCGCTTTGTTTATCGCCGGCAACGTGCGCACCAACGTGCGCGAGCTGGAAGGCGCCCTGGTGCGATTGATGGCGTGGTGCGGCCTGCATGGCACGGAGATGACGCTGCCCACCGCGCAGCAGTGCTTGAAGCAGTTCATCGACACGCAGGTGCGCAAGATCACGATTGAGGCGATTCAGCGCGCGGTGGCCGAGCAGTTCGGCATGCGCGTGGGTGAGCTGAAGCAGAAGAACAACTCGCGCCAGATTGTGGTGCCGCGGCAGATTGCGATGTACCTGGCCAAGCAGATGACGGAAGCGTCGCTGCCGGAGATCGGCCGTCAGTTCGGCGGCAAGCACCATACGACCGTGATGCATTCGATCGCCAAGATTGATGAGCAGCGGCGGCATGACAAGGATCTGGCGCGCACACTGGGCAAGCTGCAGGAGACCCTGAATTGATGGGGCTGCACTGCGGGCCTGGCCTGCCAAGTGGCTTTCACAAAACAGCGATAGCATAGACAGCGATGAATGAGCGGCGTTGGGTTTTGCTGATCGCCGGCGAGCTGGGTGGGACGGAGTCTGTTTCCGACCGCGCCATGGAACGGCTCGTCGATGCGATCAAGGATGAGGGCTATGAGGTCGTGCGTACCTCGACCCCGGAAGATGGTCTTTCTTTGGTCACCTCTGACCCTTCGTATAGCGCCATTCTTTTGGATTGGGACCTCGAAGGCGACAACCAGTTTGCCGAGCACGCCGCGTTGCAGATCTTGCGCGCGGTGCGTCAGCGCAACAAGAAGGTGCCGATCTTCCTCATCGCAGATCGCACGTTGGTGAGCGAGTTGCCGCTGGAGGTGGTGCGGCAGGTGCATGAGTACATTCACCTGTTCGGTGACACGCCGGCGTTCATTGCAAACCGGGTAGATTTCGCTGTGGATCGCTACCACGCCAGCCTGTTGCCGCCGTACTTCCGCGAGCTGCAGAAGTACACCGACCAGGGTGCGTACTCGTGGGACGCGCCGGGACACATGGGCGGCGTTGCTTTTCTGAAGCACCCCATCGGCATGGAGTTCCACCGCTTCTTTGGCGAGAACCTGCTGCGTGCCGATCTTGGCATTTCCACGGCGCCGCTGGGGTCGTGGCTCGACCACATCGGGCCTCCCGGCGACAGCGAGCGCAACGCCGCGCGCATCTTCGGTGCCGATTGGACCTTCTACGTTTTGAGTGGGTCGTCGACGTCCAATCAGATTGTTGGTCATGGTGTGATCGCGAACGACGACATCGTGCTGGCCGACGCGAACTGCCACAAGTCGATTGCCCATGTGCTGACCGTGACGGGCGCGCGGCCTGTGTACTTCAAGCCGACGCGCAACGGCTACGGCATGATCGGCCTTGTACCGCTGCGGCGTTTTAGCCCTGAATCCGTGAAGGAATTGATTGATCGGTGCCCGTTCACACCGGGTGCGACGTCGCGCAATCCGAGCTACGCGGTGGTGACGAACTCGACGTACGACGGGCTCTGCTACGACGTCAACAAGGTGGTCGAGCAACTGGCGCAGAGCGTACCGCGGATTCATTTTGACGAGGCATGGTATGCCTACGCGAAGTTCCACGAGATCTATAACGGCCGCTATGCCATGGGTGTGCCGGACGAGATGCCCAATCGGCCAACGCTGTTTGCGGTGCAGTCCACGCACAAGATGCTTGCAGCGTTTTCGATGGGCTCCATGGTGCACGTGAAGCTATCCGAGCGCGCGCCGATGGACTTCGATCAGTTCAATGAAGCGTTCATGATGCATGGCACAACGTCGCCGTTTTACCCGCTGATTGCGTCGCTCGATGTGGCCGCGGCCATGATGGACGAGCCCGCCGGACACACGCTGATGGAGGAGACCATCGGCGATGCGGTGAGCTTCCGCAAAGCGATGTCGTCGGTGGCGCACCGTCTGCGTCAGGCGGAGTCGAATGGCGATGGATGGTTCTTCCGGCTGTACCAGCCAGAGCAGGTCACCGACCCAGCCACAGGTGAAAGCTGCCTGCTGGAAGAGGCGCCCGACAAGCTGCTGATCTCCACATCAAGCTGCTGGACGTTGAAGCCCGGTGAGGGGTGGCACGGTTTTCAGGACGAAGACATCGCCGATGAATACGTGATGCTCGATCCGACCAAGGTCACGATCCTGATGCCGGGGCAAAACTCGCAGGGTGTCATTGAGGATTGGGGCATTCCTGCTGCGATTCTTGTGGAGTTCCTGGATGGACGTCGCGTGGAGATCGCACGTAACGGCGATTACACCGTGCTGGTGTTGTTCTCTGTGGGTACCAGCAAAGGCAAGTGGGGTGCGCTGCTCGAAAATCTGTTTGAGTTCAAGCGGCTCTATGATTCCGACGCTGATTTGACGGAGGCGATGCCCGAGCTTGTGCAGCGTTACCCAGCGCGCTACCGCAACCAGACCCTGCGTGAGCTTTCTGACGAGATGCATGCCGCCATGGTGGAGATGAATCTTGCGGGCCTGGTGAATGCCGCGTGCGATGAAGATTTTGATCCGGTGCTGACGCCGGCGCAGGCGTACCAGAAGCTGGTGCGCGGCGAAACAGAAAAGATTCCATTTGAGCAAATGGCAGGCCGCATTGCACCGGTGATGTTGGTGCCGTACCCGCCCGGCATCCCGATGAGCATGCCAGGCGAGCGCCTTGGGGACAGCAATAGCCCAGTGATGAAACTGATTGTCGCCATGGAAGGATTTGGCCGGCGCTTTCCAGGCTTCGAGCGCGAAACGCATGGCGTGGAAACCGATGCGGAGGGCAGGTACTGGATGCGTGCCGTCGTGGAAAATGAGGCGCAGCGGCAGCCCCATGCGACGCCGCATGTTTTGGCGCCGGAAGACCGGCAGTCGCTGCCCACGAAGCCGATTCGTCGCTCAACCGAGTAAGCGAGAAAGGAAGTTATGCCCGAGATCAAGCTCGCCAAAAAGGCGGCCAAGAAGGTAGCGAAGAAGGCGGCAAAGAAAGTCGCAAAGAAGGCAGCCAAGAAGTCTGCCAAAGGCGCGGCAGATAGCGCCCGCCGCGCATACGAGCATCTGCACCGGCTCCAAATCCTGCACAAGCAGATGAGTTCAGAGACAAAGGCGCAGTTGGATGTGCTTTCCCGTTTGGCGCAAAGTGCATTTGTGCAGGAGCAAGCCAAGCGCGCGGCGGACCTGCTGCGCGCGGGCGAACACCTCGGCTTTGGCTCGCTGGCCAAACCGATCGAAGACCGTGATGTAAGCGATGCGCTGCAACTGCAAATGCGCGAAGAGTATGAGCACCTTGTGGCACGTGCGAACGAGCATTGGGATGAGCAGCAGGTCTCCGTACCGCGTGAGTTGAAAGGCGTTTACAAGTTCATGCTCGGCGAAGCGAAGACGGCATGGAAGGCGCGTGCCTACCATCGGGCGTTGGAGTTTGCCCGTGGCAGCGCGGCGCTGGCGCAGGTGCTGGTTGGCGATCTTCGCCTTGGCGCGGGCGTCGCAGCGATCACGAGGACCAAGGCATAGCAGCATCGATGTCGCGTTCGAGTTGGTGCGCACGCGTGTCGTTCAGGGAACCAGAACGATCTTGCCGACGCCGCCTTTTTCTGCCCGGGTGTGGGCCTCGGCGACTTCAGATAACGGCAGCGCGCGGTCAAGCGGAAGCTTGAGTCTTCCATCCCTGAGCGCTTCACCATAGTGGGTTAAGGTCTGCGGGTTAGGTTGGGCCATCATCGGCTTGATGCGCACCAGCGGATGCAGCGCGGCATCCAGCGGCGGCCCCAGGACACTGCCGAATGTGCCTCCGGGTTTTACCTTGGCGAGCAGTTTCGGCGCGAGCTTGCCGCCGATCGTGTCGGCCACGCCATCGAGCAGCCCAATTCGGGCAAGGTCGTCATTGTCACCAAGATCGATAGCCGCGGTTGCGCCGAGCGCAAGCACCTCGTCGATCTGCTTTTTGCGCACACCCGCGATGACCTTGGCCCCGATCTCCAGGGCACAGAGCAGAGCGCAACGCCCGACGCTGCCGGCTGCGCCTGTGAGCAGGATCGTCTGACCGGACTGCACTTCAGTCGCGTTGCGTATGAGTTGGTCGCCTGTGAGCGAGACAAGCGGTACCGTCGCTGCTGCGACCATTTCGAGACCTTCCGGGATGTGCGCAAGCTCTGAGGCCTTCACGACGCAGAGCTCGGCATAGGTCTTATGAGCGAGGGCAAAGACCTTGTCGCCTTCGGCAAAGCCCGTCACCCCCTCGCCGAGGCACTCGACGATGCCTGCGACATCGCGGCCCAAAATGCCGGGGAACTCGACGGGCAAGATCGCTTTTGCCTCGCCGGAACGCATCTTCCAGTCGACAGGGTTGACGCTCGAGGCCAGGACGCGTACGCGAACCTCCCCGGGGCCGGGCGTGGGATCTTCAAAGTCTTCGTAAAGGAGCTTCGCCGGTCCACCGTACTCGTGCAGCACCGCAGCTTTCATGTGGGTCTCCGCTGCGATGTTGGATGCGGGGTCGCTGACTTCAGTGAAGGCGTTTTGGTCCCGGTGTTTTTTGCCGAAGCTCGAGCTTCCCTTCCCATAATGCCGTCTGGAATGTTGCACAGGAAGGGCTGTGACGCCTGCCGACCTACATCTCCAGGTTTGGCAGCATCTGAGCGGGGAGGAGTTTGCGCATGGATCTGATTACCCCGAACGGTCGCATTGGAACCCCGCATTGGCGTGTGGAGGGCGTGGCCAAAGTGACCGGCAAAGCTCTTTATGGGTCCGATCAGCCGCCGGCTCTTGGGCCCGGGCAGACACCCCTTCAGGTTGCCGGGATGGCTGAGATTACGCGCGTGAACATAAAGCCGATGGCCTATGCCGCTGCCCTCACAGCGCCCATCGCGAAAGGTCGCATCGTGCGATTGGAGGATGCAGGCGCGCGTGCCATCCAGGGTGTGTTGGAGGTGCTGACACATCGCAACGTGGGCAAGCGGGTGAAGGCCGGAAAGCCGTTGATGGACCACGGCTACATGGCGCAGGCGGTCGCGCCGCTTGAGTCAGACCGCATCTTTTTCGCGGACCAGGTGGTCGCGATGGTGATTGCGGAGAGCGCCGAGATTGCGGGGCAGGCCGCGGCTGCCATCCACATTGCGTATGAGGCAGAAGAGCCCTCAGGTGGCTTCGATGCCGCGGGGGCGACGGTTGTGAAAGCGAAGTCGCTTGGCGAGACTGCGCTTGCGTCCGGTGACATCGAGCAGGGGTTTGCGGAGGCGACTGTGGGGCTGGATGTCTGGTATGAGACGCCGCCGCAACATCACAATGCAATGGAGCTGTTCCAGACAACGTGTGCGTGGCGGACGAACGAGGGCGGCGATCAGGAGTTGGTCGTTTGGGAGTCGACGCAGAATGCGCGCGGCTTCCAGTACGGCAT
>CAXTRU010000017.1:17636-20097 GCA_964246665.1 uncultured Acidobacteriaceae bacterium | reverse complement strand
TTTGAGGCCGGGGGGTTTTTTTGGGCCCTTGGGTACCGGGCCGCCCGATTACTAATTGCACGGGGGGGGGGCGGCAACCGGGTGGCAAAAGGTGGAGCTGGACCTGGCGGCGCGCACGGTGCGATTCACGGCGACCGGTGTGGAGCTTGATCCAGGTGGCATCGGCAAAGGGTTTGCGGTGGATGCGGCCGTGCGCGTGCTGCGTGCCGATGATGTGCGAGCGGCGCTGATCTCGGCTGGAAGCAGCACCCTGTATGGGTTGGGCGCGCCCCCAGGGCGAAGGGGATGGCGTGTGGTTGTGCCGGGACCGCTGCCGTCGAAGGCAACGCTGTCGGTGACATACTTACGCGACGAGTCGCTTTCGAGCGCGGATTGCACGCAGAAGAACTTTGTCGCAAACGGGCACCTGTATTGCCACATCATGGACCCACGAACAATGCGTCCGGTGGAAGGGCGAGTGCAGGTGAGCCTTGTGCATCCGTCGGCGACGGCGAGCGATGCGCTTTCGAATGTGCTGTTCGTGCTCCCTCCGGAGCAGAGCTCACGCGTGCTGGCCACGTTTGCGCCCCGGGCCCGGGCGCTGGTGGTTTCCGGTGATCCGACCCATGCGGTTTGTACGTTGTTCCGGTGGGGAGCGCCCGTGGATCGTGCGCACTGTGCTGTTTCAAGCAAGGACGTGGGACGCGGGCCAGGGGTGCGGCCGGTGCAGTAAGCTCCTGTGGAGGAGTTCGGTTTGCTGATGAATCGTCGTGATTTCCTGCAGGCGGCTTCGGCGTCTGCGGCTTTGGCTTCTTCGGGGTTTGCGCGCGCAGCTTCCCCTGCCGTGAAACCGGTGCGCCTGGGCGTGATCGGCGCGGGGAGCCGCGGGCAGGAGGATATGCGGCAGTTTCTGCATGTGCCGGGGGTGACCATCGCGGCGATCTGCGACATTTACCCGCCGCGGTATGCGCAGGTGAACCGGCTGGCAGGGGCGGAGGTGCCCGCGACGGCGAGCTACACCGAGTTGCTGGCGCGCAACGATATCGACGCTGTGTTGATCGCTACGCCTGTGGGTCACCATGCGGAGCACGTGATTGCGACAGCACGGACTGGGCGGCCGATCTATGGCGAAAAGGCGCTCGGTTTCACCGTGGAAGACAACCAGAAGATTGTGGACGAGGTACAGCGGGCCAAGGTGCTGTTTCAGATCGGGCACGAGTACCGGTATGCGGCGTGGGTGAAGGAGTCGGTGCGGCGCGTGAAGGCGGGCGATATCGGGACGCCGACGCACATCTACGCGTACTGGAATCGAAACGGCAATTGGCGGCGCAGTGTGCCGTCCCCGGACCCCGGGGGCAAGCTGGAGCGGCTAATTAACTGGCGGCTGTATCGCGAGACCTCCGGCGGTTTGGGCACGGAGCTCGGATCGCATCACATCGACATTGCGAACTGGGTCTTCGGGGAGCACCCGGAGAGCGTGCTGGGGACCAACAGCATTTGCGTGTATCGCGATGGGCGCACGGTGGGGGACAACGTGCAGATGGTCTTCAACTACTCGCAGGGGCTGCGACTGATTTTCTCTTAGATCACTGACAACGCGAAGAATGGTAACGAGCTTTGGATCTACGGGACCGAAGGGAGCGTGCAGATCACGATTGAAGATGCGACGTTCTATTACGAAAAGAAGCTCTCCAACCAGCCTACGGCGGACAAGCCGGTGAGCAAGACGATCGTGGAGCGTGGCGTGGTGACGGGGGCTTCGTACTCGACTGCCGGAGAGATGCCATACCGTGGGCCGGGCGAGAAGGTGCAGACCGGGGCTGCAGGCGATCCCACGCTGGACTCCGTGCGTTCGTTTGTTGAGGCCGTTCGCGGCGAGCATGGAATCGACGCAGACGTGCATGTGGGGTTTGGGTCTGGCGTGGCTTGCGCGGTGGCGCACGATGCCGTCTTTGCGGAGCAGCGGATGCCGATCCCGAAGTATCACGGCGCAAAGACAGCCTAGAGCATCAGGGCTGGTCGAGCGGACGCACGGCGCGTGCGCGATTCCTTGCGGGCAGAAACTGGTGGATCAGAAGCTGGTAGGCGCCGCCGCCGAGTACGCCGCCGAGCAGTGGGCCGACGATCGGGATCCACCAGTAGCTATCGGGTGAGGGCAGGGCGGAGGAACCCCATCCGGCGAAGAAGCAAAACAGGCGTGGGCCGAAGTCGCGTGCTGGGTTGATGGCCCAGGCTTCGAGATAACCCATGGACGCGCCGATGGCGGCCACGAGAAAGCCGATGATGAGGGCGCCGGAGTTGGCGCCGGGGGCCTGCTCGTTGTACTGCTCCGTGATGGCGAAGATGCCGAAGACGAGGAAGGCGGTGAGGATGATCTCGTCGGTAAAGGCATGCATGGGGACGATGGAGTTGCCGGGATGCGTGAAGAAGACGCCGGCGGCGCCGCCGGTCGCGCGCGTGAGATGGTGTGCAGCGTTGAAGG
>CAXTRU010000017.1:13953-17626 GCA_964246665.1 uncultured Acidobacteriaceae bacterium | reverse complement strand
AATAGCCGATGGCGGCGCCGACGAGGCCGCCCAACACCTGCGCAAGGCAGTACGGGAGCACCTTGCGCCAGGCAAACCGGCGAAAGCAGGCGAGCGCGAGCGTGACCGCCGGGTTGGCATGGCAGCCGCTGACCGAAGCGGTGCTGTAGATCGCGATCGTGACAGCGAGTCCCCAGGTGATGCAAACGCCCCAGTAGGCCTGCACATAGGGGCTCGGGTCGTAGAGGCTGTACATGGCCGCAACGGAGTCTCCGATGGCGATAATGATGCACATCGCGACGGCCTCCGCGATGAGCTCCCCGACGAATGCTCTCTTCATGCCGGCTCCCTTCATGCCTGAGCGGTGTTGGTGCTCTTCCTGAGGCGGTCTACTCATCGATCCAGTCGAAGGAGCGGGTGACGGCTTTCTTCCATTGCCGGAACAGGCGCTCGCGCTGGGCCGGCTCGATGTCCGGCTCCCAGGTTTGGTCGACGGACCAGTTGGAGACGAGGTCTGTGGTGTCTTTGTACACACCGCAGGCAAGGCCGGCAGCGTAGGCGGCGCCGAGCGCGGTGGTCTCCTTCATGGCGGGGCGAATGACCTTGCGGCCGAGCAGGTCGGCCTGAAACTGCATGAGGAGATTGTTGTTCACCATGCCGCCATCGGTGCGCAGCTGATCGAGCACGATACCGGAATCCGCTTCCATGGCTTCGACGACCTCGCGCGTCTGGAAGGCTGTGGCTTCAAGCACGGCCCGGGCGATGTGGCCCTTGTTGGCGTAGCGGGTGAGACCGGTAATAACGCCGCGTGCGTTGTCCTTCCAGTAAGGCGCGTAGAGACCGGAAAAGGCGGGCACGATGTAGACGCCGCCGTTGTCGTCCACGGAGCGGGCGAGCGTTTCGATCTCCTCGCTGGAGCGGATCATGCCGAGATTGTCGCGCACCCATTGCACCAGCGCCCCGGTGATCGCGATGCTGCCTTCCAGCGCATAGACCGCGGGCTGATCGCCGAACTTGTAGGCGAGTGTGGTGAGTAGGCCGTGGTTCGACATCACCTTCTTCTCACCCGTGTTCATGACGAGAAAGCAGCCTGTGCCGTAGGTGTTCTTGAGCTGGCCGGGTTGGAAACAGGTTTGGCCGACGAGCGCCGCGTGTTGGTCGCCGAGCACACCGCCGATGGCGACACCTCTGAGGCAGTCGACGGTCGCTTCACCGAAGGAACCGCTGCTAGGGCGGATCTGCGGCATCATGCTGCGCGGGACATTTAAGGCTTGCAGCAGATCGTCGTCCCAGTCGAGGGTATCGAGGTTCATCAGTTGCGTGCGGCTGGCGTTGGTGACATCTGTGCAGTGGAGACCGCCGGAGATGCCGCCGGTAAGATTCCAAAGCAGGTAGGCATCGATGTTGCCGAACAGCAGATCGCCGTCTTCGGCGCGGGTGCGGGCTCCCTCCACATGATCGAGGATCCAGCCAATCTTCAGGCCGCTGAAGTAGGTGGCCAGCGGAAGGCCGGTCTTGGCGCGGAAGCGATCCTGACCACCTTCGCGGGCGAGCGCGGCTACCTGTTCGCCAACTCGGGTGTCCTGCCAGACAAGCGCGTTGTACACGGGCTCGCCGGTGCGGCGGTCCCACACGACCGTGGTTTCGCGCTGATTGGTGATGCCCATGCCGGCAAGGTCAGAGACGGCGAGCCGGGACTGCCTGCAGGCCTGTTCGATGACCTCGAGGGTGCGTTGCCAGATCTCGCGCGGGTTGTGTTCTACCCATCCCGGATGGGGATAGATCTGTTCGTGTTCCTTCTGGGCCTGCGCGATGATCTTTCCGCCCCGGTCGAAGACCATGAACCGCGTGCTTGTGGTCCCCTGGTCCAGTGCGCCTATCAGTTCCGCCAAGACACTTACCTCACCTGCAGCACGGGTTTGAGCCGAGACTCGAAAACCCCGATGATCATACACATACCAGCTGTGGTCTCACTGCTGTTGCGCCCGGCACTACGCGTGCTGCGCAGCGACCGCGAAGGCTGATGCGGTTGCGGCATGCGCGTCCTTGCCGGTCCTGACCTCATAGAAGCGTCTGGCGAGTTCGTCGAACGAGGCAAGCTGGGCGTCGATCCAGCCCTGCCCATAGCCGAGTTCTCCGGCCATCACAAGCGCGACTGCAGGCGCGGCACGCTGGGCGGCCCGCGCGTCCAGGAGCAATGCGCGCGTTCTGCGCGAGAGCACATCGTCCAACGTCTGCGCCATCTCTTCACGAACCGCGTAGACGATCTCTGCAAAGGTGTAGGGAAGCGCCGGGTCGATGCGCGCTGCGAGAGAGGGATCCTCGGCGCCAAGCTTGTGAACGGAGTTTGCGTCCGTGCCGTAGCGCGCCAGGGAGTCGGTCGGCGCCGGCATCACGGCGTCCAGCGGTGGAGCGCCGCGCAGACGGATGCCCTTGCTGATGCAGCGCTTTTGCGGAAGGAGGTTGTGCTTGATGGCGAAGTTGAGCGTGTCTTCGGCCATGCGGCGATAGGTGGTCCACTTGCCGCCGGCTACGGTGATCATGCCGCTTGCGGAGATGTCGATGTGGTGCTCACGGGAGAGCTTGGACGTGTTGGCCTGGTTGCCCGTGACCAGCGGACGCAGGCCGGAGAAGATGCTTAGGATGTCAGCGGGCGTGATGGGTCGCGCCAAATAGGGGTTGATGGTTTCGAGCAGGAAGTCGATCTCCGACGCATCGTGGCCAGGCTCCATGGCGACGTTTGTGGCCGGGATGTCCGTGGTTCCGATGACGACTCTGCCGAGCCAGGGGATCGCAAAGATGATGCGGCCGTCCTCCGTCTTCGGGACCATGATGGCGTTCGCTTCCTGAGACCCGTTTGCCCGAAGAAACTCCGCTGCGACCACGATGTGTGTGCCTCGGCTGACCGAGAGCAGCTTGCCGAGACCCGGCGTGTCCTGCTGGCGCAGGTTGTCGACGAAGATGCCCGTGGCGTTGATCACGGCCGAGGCGTTCACGTGAAACACCTGTCCGCTCTCCGCATCCTGCACAAGGGCTCCAGACACTTTGCCGTCACGCTTCAGGATTTCTGTGCAGCGGACGTAGTTCAGGACCAGCGCGCCGTGATCCTCCGCCGTGCGGGCCAGGGCCAGCGCGAGACGTGCATCGTCGAACTGGCCGTCGTGGTAGAGGATGCTTCCCTTGAGCCCCTTTGGCGCAATGCCGGGAAGCCGCTCGCGTGTCTCACGCGCAGTCAGGATCTTTGTCGGTCCGAGCGAAGCTTTTCCGGAAAGCACGTCGTACAGCTTCAAACCTGTGCCGTAGAAGGGCAGATCGAACCACTTGTAGGCGGGTGTGACGAAGGGCAGCGGGTAGACCAGATGCGGCGCGTTGGTCAGCATCACCTTGCGCTCGTGCAGAGCCTCATAAACAAGCGGGATCTGTCCGCTGGCCAGGTATCGGACCCCTCCATGAACCAGCTTGGTGGCGCGGCTGGAGGTGGCTTGTGCGAAGTCGCCGGCCTCGACGAGCGCAGTCCGGTAGCCACGAGTGACCGCGTCCACGGCGAGCCCGAGCCCCGTGGCTCCGCCGCCGACGATGAGTACATCGAAGTGATCTCCCAATGATGCCAGCTTCTCAGCGCGGCTCGTCAACACAGCCTCCTTGCAGGCAAACGCAGAAAAGCCGCCCGCAGGCTCCCGGGAAACCAGGGAAC
>CAXTRU010000017.1:0-13943 GCA_964246665.1 uncultured Acidobacteriaceae bacterium | reverse complement strand
CCTGCCCGCCAACCCCAAAACCCCCCCCCGCCGCCCCCCGGAAACCCAGGCAACTTGGGGGCGGCTTTCTGCACTCTGCCGCGACTCGGAAAGGGTACAGCTTGGCGCGTCAAAACACAACGAGTGCGTTCTAGCGGATGCGCCAGAGTCCCGGATTGCCGGTGGACACAGCGTCAAGCCCCTGAGCGATCAGCCGGTCGGCCTCCTGCAAATCCGCGATCAAACCACCGCCCACTGTGGCAACCGAGCCGTACTGTTCGCGCAGGTTGGGCAGGATGCGCGGTGCTACAGGAGCGGGCAGAAGTTCAAGCGCGTCCGGGAGAAATCGGCGGAGCGAGCGCATGCAACTGTTCACCGAGTCGGAGTCGATCAGAAACGTTCGCTGTACGGCGTACAGCGATTGGCTCTGCGCGGCGCCAAGCACGTCCGTGTGGGTTGAGATGATGCCTGCGCATCCGCTCGAAGCCAGGTAGCTGACGGCCTCTGCATCCCGCGAAAGCCCCGCAAACAGATCGAGGTTGACGATGACCTCTTTGTCCGCCGCACGCAGCAGGTGAAGGTGCTCGTCCAGCGTAGACAGGCTGGCGGCAAGCAGGTAAACGACCCGTGACTGCGAGTGCACGGCCTCCGCTGCGTCCGCGTTGGATCGCACGGCTGGGATGACCGGATAGCTCTTCACGAGCTCTCGAAACTCTCCGGGCTCGCGCCTGCCGAGGGCAGACGCCTTTTGACGTGCAGGGGATCGGAAAACAGACATGGGCACACCTGAGAAGCGGGAGAGCAATGCAGCAGTTGCCCAGCGTGATCTTTGCCATTGACATTCGACCCCGGGCCTCGTTACTGTTTCGGCGCGGTAGAGATTAGATAAAACCGCCCACGGTAGTGCGGAAACCCTCTGCGCTTCCGTGGGCGGTTTTTGTTTGCACAAGTGATGCGTTGAAGGATGGGCGATGACCGTAGACCGGGATGTGAGAGCGTGGAACGTGGAAGCAGGCACAGGGGCAGACGAGGGAAGGAACGCGGGCTGGTCACGGCGCGGATTCGTCGGCGGCTTGGCGGCCGCAGGTGTGCTTTCCACCTGGACTGCGAAGAGCTATGCGGGCATCGTGGGCGCAAATGAGCGAGTCAACTTTGCCGTCATCGGTTTGAACAGCCGGGCGTACGCGCACCTGTCTGCCCTGCAGGCCAACCGCAAGGATGCACGCATCACGCACGTCTGCGACGTGGACTCGACGATCCTGGCGAAGTTCGCAGACAAGACGAAAGCCGCGATGAACGAGCCGTCGCAGGCAGATAAGGATTTTCGCCGCACCCTGGAAGCAAAGGACGTGGATGCGATCACCATTGCCACTCCCGACCACTGGCATACGCCGATGGCCATCATGGGTCTGCAGGCAGGCAAGCATGTGTATGTGGAGAAGCCTTGCTCGTACGACCCGCATGAGGGCCTGATGTTGATTGCAGCCGTGAAGAAGACCGGCAAAGTGTGTCAGATGGGCTCGCAGCAGAGGTCTTCACCGCACACGATTGAGATTGTCGGCAAGATCCATAATGGGCTGATTGGCCGGGCGTATTGGGCGGAGACTTGGTACGCGAACCGGCGCAAGCCGATCGGCATCGGGAAAGAGATCGCTGTACCTGCGACGCTGGATTGGGACCTTTGGCAGGGGCCCGCACCGCGCACGGCGTACAAGGACAACGTCCATCCCTATAACTGGCATTGGTCCAAGCGCTGGGGAACAGGGGAAACCCTGAATAACGGCACGCATGAGGTAGACGTGGCCCGCTGGGCGCTGGATGTGACCTGGCCCGAGCGTGTGGTAGCGACCGGCGGCCGCTATGCCGCAAAAGACGATTGGCAGTTCTACGACACGCTGGACGTCGCGATCAACTACCCAGACAAGTTGCTGACGTGGAAGTGTGACTGTTGCAGCGGCAAGACGACCTACGGACGCGATCGTGGCGTGGCCGTGCATGGCACCGAAGGCACCGTCATCGTCGATCGCGCCGGGTACGAGGTCTACGACCGGCAGGATAAGCGGACCGCGCAATATGTCGTCTCCGGCCACGCAGCTACGTCGGCTTCGGACCTTGTGGGCGCAGACAGCATGACGGACATGCATTTTGCGAACATGATTGACGCGATCCGGACAGGCGCGCCGTTGCATCAGCCCATCACGCAGGGCAATGTCGCCGTGACGTTGATGCAACTGGCGAACATCTCCTACTTCACCGGACGTGGGTTGCACATCGATGCGGCCAATGGCTCGATCACAAACGACAAAGAAGCCGAGGCGATGACCCGGCGCACCTACGAAAAGGGCTGGGAGCCAAAGGTCTAAGCGCCGTGCAAGGGGCGAGCCCTTGCGCGGCCAGGCTGGACGGACCAACAGCACGCAGGACATTTCAGGCCAGCACACACAACCGTATCAAGGAGAACGTGTCCATGATTCCAACCCATACAGCCCGCCGTGATCGCAGGTTCTCGCCGGCGTGGCTCCTCCCTCTTGCCGCATCCACTCTTGCTGTGCCTGCGGCGTTTGCGCAGGCGGTCAGCGGCACCATTCTCGGCACCGTCACGGATTCGTCCGGCGCCTTTGTCGCCAATGCGCAGGTCACCCTGGTGCTGACGGGGCAGGGAACCAGCCACACCGCCGTGACGAACGAGAGCGGCAACTACACCGAACCCGATCTTCCTCCGGGCACCTACACGGTGACGGTGTCCGCGCCTGGCTTCAAGAAAGAGGTTCGCCAGAACATCACCCTTGAAACAAATACGACGGCTCGCGTGGACGCCGCGCTGGCGGCGGGCAGTACCGCGGAAGAGATCACGGTCACCACCGCGCCGCCGCAGTTGCAAACAGACCGGGCGGACATCTCCACCACCATCGAGCAGAAGCAGATTGCCAACCTGCCGCTGAGCAGCGGAAACAACTTCCAATCGTTGCTGAACACGGTGCCCGGTATGTCGCCGGTGGTGTTCAACAACTCGCAGTTCTTCAACGCGAACAACGATCTGTCGGTCAACGCGAACGGGCAGTCCTCGTATGTGAACCTGTACCAGATTGAAGGCATCGACGACGACCAGCGCACAGGCATTCACATCATCCTGGTGCCGCCGGCAGCGGCCATTCAGAACGTAGACATCACAACCAACAACTTCGAAGCGGAGTTTGGACGCGCGGTCGGCACCGTGGTGAACGTCACGTTGAAGTCGGGCACGAACAGCTTCCATGGCTCTGCGTTTGAGAGCATGGAGAACAACGGCGTCAATGCGCGAAACTACTTCGCCACCGGACCAAACGGCCGCCTGGTCTACAACTACACTGGCGGTTCCATCGGCGGTCCGATCCTCAAGGACAAACTCTTCTTCTTTGGCGACTTCCTGCGGACGTCGGACCACGAATCGTCGACGGTAAATACGACCATCCCGTTCTACAACGTAAACGGTGGCGTGTTGAATCTGGGCGGGTACGCCGGCCAGGTCTACGATCCCAACACAGGCGTGACCGCCAGCTGCAATACCAATGTTGCATCAACGCAGGTTTGCGGCACAGGACGCACGCCGTTTGCCGGCAACCTGATCCCGCTCTCAAACCCGGGGATTAGTCCAGTGGGCCTCAAGGTGCTGCAGTCGTTGGATGCGCTTGCACGCAACCCGTCCACGAACCTTGCTTCGGCTGCGTACATTGCGGGCAGGACGAACAACAACTTCTCGCAAAATCTGCCTTTCAACAAAGATTCGATCAGCTACGACATCAAGAGCGATTACACGATCACGCAGAAGGATCATCTGAGCGGCCGGTTCAGCCACCAGACCACCAACACCTTCCAGGCACCGTTGTTTGGCGCATTCCTGGGGGGACCGGCAGGCGGTGGTGGTTTTGAGGCGACCGGGATCGCCGCTGCGTACAGCACAGGCTTCAACTACGACCATGTGTTTTCTCCCAAGCTCTTCACGGAGGTTCGTGTGGGCGTGGCGCACCTGCGCAACTCCGCGCAGCAAACCGATTACGGCAGCAACGATGCGAGGACGCTCGGCGTTCCAGGCAACGGACCGAACGGAACAGATAACACGCTGACCAGCAGCGGCCAGGTCGCGTTTCAGGTAAGCAACTTTGCCGGGAATGGAGAGAACGGCACGAGTAACCCGCTGATCGGCTATTCCCAGTCGCTGCCCTGGCTGCGTGCGGAGTCAAACATCGACTTTGCGAATAACTGGACCAAGATCCTCGGCAATCACACCTTGAAGGGTGGCGCGGACATTCGCCGGGTGCGCGATGATCTTCTTCAAGGCAACAACAACGCGGCGGCAGGCACGTTTTATTTCAGTGAGAACCAGACCTCGGCTCCCGGTGCGACGCCTTTCAACAACTCGGCGACAGGCCAGGCCAACGATGTCGCCAGCGTGCTCTTCGGCACACCGTACCAGGTGGGTCAGGACACAAACAGCACCTTCCCCGCATACCGCCAAACCTGGCTCTTCTTCTTCGCTTCAGACAAGTGGCAGGCCAGCCCGAAGCTGACCATCGACTACGGTCTGCGTTACGAGCTGTACCCGCCGGCCACGCCGCGCAAGCCTGGGGGCTTTGTCAACTACAACCCGGCGAACAACCAGCTTGTTGCCGCGGGTATCGACGGCAATCCTTCCAACCTTGGCATGCAGACCGATTACAAAAATTTCGCGCCGCGGCTCGGCGTGTCGTACCGTGCGTCTGAGAAAACGGTGGTGCGCGCTGGTTTCGGCGTCAGCTATGTGCCGTTTGTCGACAACAACTATGCCTACAACTATCCGATCAAGACCAGCACGTTCTATACCAACACGCCGACGTACGGCCCAGCCCTGAATCCGGTAGGTGGCGTGGTCAACCTTGCCACCGGCGTCCCGGCGACACCGACGGTGCCCTTTAGCTCTGCTGGAACGTTGCAGGAGAGCGCGGCCAACGGCACAATCGGACTTGCCAATCTGTATATTCCACTGAACTTCCGGAACGCCTATGTCACCTCATGGAACGCGGTGGTGCAGCAGGCGCTTCCGGGAGACATGGCCTTACAGGTGGCCTATGTTGCCAACCACGGCACTCGCATCGACGTGTCGCAGAATATCAATCTCCCCAGAATCTATGGACAGACCGCAGCCTACGATCCCCTCAATATCGCATTTGGCAAGACTGCCGCGGTGACGGAATACTTCCTGGGGTTCTCAACCAACTACGAGTCCTTGCAGGTGGAATTGAAGAAGCGGTTCGACAGGGGCTTCGGCTTTACCTCTGCGGTGACGTGGGGCAAGGCCCAAAACTACCAGACCGGCGCCCAGGATGGCGGCCTGCTCTACTACAGCGGCGATCTCCGGCGCAATTACAACGTCGCCGACTTCGACCGCACCTTGAACTACGAGCAGACAATCACCTATGAGTTGCCGGCCGGCAGGGGGCATGCCTACTTCAACTCCGGGCTGGCGTCCTACGCTCTAGGCGGCTGGCGCGTGTCCGCCATCATCTCGGCGCTCTCAGGTCTTCCCTTCACCGTGACCACAACCAGCGTGACGCCCGGCACCACGCAAACGGCCAACCAGGTGGCCCCGTACGTGGTGACGCACAGCGTAAGCAATGCGGCCAACACACCGTGGTTCAACACGGCGGCCTTCACGACGCCGCCGACCTGCGTAGCGTACACCGCAGCGAATCCTATGCCCTGTGGGCTGGGCAACACGCAGCGCAACCAGTTCCGCGGGCCCGGGTATTTTTCGGATAACCTGTCGCTCTTCAAGAACTTTCCCATCTTCCGGGAACGAGTCGCCATGGAGGCCCGCGTGGATGCGTTTAACCTAACCAACACGCCTGCCTTCGCCCTTCCTGGGGCGGCGTTGACTTCCAGCTCCTTCGGGAAGATCACCTCGACTCTGGGGAGCGGCGTCGGAAACGTGAACGGGGTCGGCGGCCCGCGCGTGTTACAGGCCGGGGTGAAGTTTACGTTTTAACTCTGAACGCTGAGCGCCCCGCATCCGCCTCAGGTGCGGGGCGCTTCGCCCTCGTGTAGAAGAAGCAAGGGAGTACCCGATGAAGATTTCTCGCCGACAGTTTCATGCAGGCTTTGGCGCCACAGCGCTTGGCTGCGCTCTCCCGGCATCGATGTGGGCGGCCAGCTCCGGATTCAACGTGGGCGTCATTTCGGACGAGATCTCCCAGGATTTCGACCATGCCTGCAACGTAATTGCAAAGCAGTGGGGACTGCACTTTGTCGAACTGCGCGAGCTGTGGGGAAAAAATCTGCAAGTGATCTCCGATGCGCAGATCGCTGAAGCACAAAGAATCCTCGCAAAGTACGGGCTGCAGGTCACGGACATCAGCAGTCCCCTGTACAAGGTGAACTGGCCGGGCGCCCCGCCCTCCCCCTACGGCTCGAAGGAAGATCTTCACGGCGCCGATGAGGTCAGCTTCAAGCAACAGGATGCAGTTTTGGAGCGCTCCATCGAGCTCGCGAAGCAGTTCAAGACCAACAAGGTGCGGTGCTTCGATTTCTGGCGCATCGAAGACGTGAAGCCCTACCGTGCCGCGATCAACGCGAAGCTGCAGGAGTCGGCAGAGAAGGCTGCGCGACAGAACGTGATGCTGGTGCTTGAAAACGAGTTCGCCTGCAACACCGCCACGGGACGCGAGGCAGCCGCAACGCTGAGCGGCGTGCCATCCCGCAACCTGGCTCTGAACTGGGATCCAGGGAATGCGGTGATGCGCGGGGAGCTGGACGCCTTCCCGAATGGCTGGCGCGCGCTGCCGAAAGATCGCATCCACCACTGCCACGTAAAGAACGCGGTGAAGGACTCTGCCGGCAAAATTGTTTGGTCGCCGGTAAACATCGGGTTCATCGATTGGGCGGCGCAGTTCAAGGCGCTGGCGGGGGTGGGCTACACCGATGCCGTCAACCTTGAGACGCATTGGAAAGACGGCAAGTCGCCCGAGTCCTCCTCGCGTACGAGTTGGAAAGGGATGAGGGAGGAACTCGAGAAAGCCGGCGTTCGCTCCTGAGGCGAGGCCACTCGCCTAGGCCTCTGCAACGGTGCGTTCCGCACGCACTATCTTGGCTTCAGACCCAGCATGATGTCGTGGATGCAGTTCTCAGCCGCTTTTTCGATGGAAATGCCGTTCACCTTGCCGTTTGAGGAAAGCGAGACCAAGCCCTCGACAGCGGCAAATACGGTCATGGCGAGGCGGTCCGGGGACCCGTCCACGACATCGCCGATACTTTGACCATACGAGATCGTCTGTGGGCCGGCCATGAGTGCCTTGTGGCTGGCCTCGATCAACTCCGGCGAGGCGTCTGGCCGCTGCTTGGCCGCAAACATAAGGCGGAACAACGACCGATGTTTCATGACGAACCGTATGTGGGCGTGAGCGAGCTTAATCAGCCGCCGCACAAAATCCGGTTCCTCGCTGCCCGCAACTCGATTCAAAGCAGCACCGAGACGCGTAAAGCCTTCCAAAGCAAGCGCATCGAGCAAAACCTGCTTGCTGGGGAAATGCCTTCGCGGTGCGTTGTTACTGACGCCGATCTCCCGAGTGAGCTCGCGTAAGGACAAGGCTTCCACGCCCACACGCTCCACCATGGCTTCCGCTGCCGTCAACAGGGCAGAGCGAAGGTCTCCGTGATGGTAAGGCTTGCGTTTGGCAGGAACTGCCGCCATGTGTGGTGACCCTCCGCTACGTCAAGTATACCCCGGCAACAATGTTTTCATTGACAACATGGTTGCCAGTGGGTACATTCGGGAAAGTGAGCTGCCGTGCACTCATGGAAGGGAGTTCCCATGCCCGTCTCAAGGCTATGCTGCTCGATTCTCGTTCCCCTTGCGTTTGTTATGGGGCTTCGACACGGTGTGGCCCTGCTTCGATCTACGCCCGAAACGGTGCAAGCGAGTTTGCATATCGCCTTAAGTCAACCGGCCATCCTGGCATTGGGTGCCTTCACCTGTGTGGGTGCGGTTCTCATCCTCTTTCCGCAGACGTTTTTTGCAGCGAACGTGATTTCAGCAGCAGTTGTCCTCTACCTGGCCGCGGTACAGAGCAAAGCCCACAATCTTAGGGGAGCGTTGGTTGAGCTGCCGTTCGTGTTGTTGCCGTTGCTTGTGCTTTACCTTGGCTACCCCTTTCAACATCAGCCCTAGATCGTTCCCGGCGATCCGCACGGAGCAAACATGAAACTCAAAGGCAGAACAGTCCTCATCACGGGCGGAACCAGCGGCATTGGTCTTGAGCTCGCAAGGCACTTGCTGGCCGCCGGCAATACCGTCCTGGTTACGGGACGCAACAGTGACCGTATCCAAAGGACACAGCAGGAGCTGCAAGGCGTCCATGTCTTCCGGAGTGATGTCGGTGAGCCGTCCGACATCGGTCTCCTGCACCAGGAAGTGTTGTCCAGGTTTCCGAAGCTCAACGTGATCGTGAACAACGCCGGCATCATGCGCAATCTCAACCTCAACCTTGCAAGTTCTTCCGATATCGCCAGCGAGATTGCGATCGACCTCAGCGGCCCCATCCTGCTCAATCAGCTGTTTCTGCCACACCTGCAGAAGCAGAACGAGGCGCTGATCGTGAATGTCTCATCCGGGCTCGCACTGATTCCGTTCACGATCTCGCCCATATACAGTGCCGCCAAGGCCGGCCTCCATGCCTACACCAAATGTTTGCGTGCGCAGATGAAGGGCACGTCGGTGCGAGTCATCGAGCTGCTTCCTCCAGGAACCGAGACGCCCTTGTTTCGCGGCGAATTTGAACAGGAGATGAAGGGGCAGAAAGGCATGGATGTCACTGTTTTGGTCAAGCAGGCGATCGCTGGAATTGAGGCGGATAGGGACGAGATTCGTCCCGGCTTGACGAAAGTTCTCGGCCTGATGAGCCGCGTTGCTCCCGACTTCATGATGGCGCAGATCGCCAAGATGTCCGCTCCAAAGAGGTAGGGAAGAAGACCCGTTGTTCTCCGCCCCGCCCAGTATGGAAGTGCTGGTCCAGCATCCGGCATTAAGCCCTCGCTTGAGGGCCGAACGGGGTCATGCAAAGCGCAACGTGCCGCCCGCTTTGACCGCCTCATGCTGGATCGCCCCATCCCGCAACGGTTTGCCGTTTAGTGTGGTGCGCACCGTTCTGCCGTCCTTATAGGCATTTTCCACGACAAGTGTCTTGCCGTCCGGTAGGTGCACGGCCGCTCGGGGAAAGAGCGGCGCTCCAAGAACGTACTCCGGCTTGCTCGGGCAAAGCGGGTAGAAGCCCAGCGAGCTCAGGATGTACCACGCAGCCATGGAACCTGTGTCCTCATCGCCCGCAATCAGATCCGGGGTATACAGCTCGTTCATCACACGCCTTGTCCAGTGCGCGGTGCGGTCCTGCCGGCCAGCAACCGTGAAGACGTACAGGATGTGGTGCGACGGCTGATTGCTGTGCGCGTACTGGCCGAAGTTGATCGCAGCCATCTCTGACATTTCGTGGATTTCTGCACCGTAGGACCCGGTCTCGAAGTCGGGAAACATGGTGAGCATGGCTTCAAGCTCGGCCACTACCTTCTCGTTGCCGCCCATGGCGTCAATGAGTGCCGGCATGGCATGCGGTGCGTCGAAGCGGTGCTGGTAGGCGGCACCTTCCACGTACGGGTCGCCCCAGCGAATGGGACTGAACGGTTCAAGATACTTCCCATCTGAGTTCTTACCGCGAAAGAAGCCTGTTGCCGGATCGAATATGTTGCGCCAGTTCTCGGAACGCTTCATGAACATCGCAAACTCGTCCGTCTTACCCAGCGCTTTGGCCACCTGCGCAATGCAGAAATCCCCATAGGCCGCGTCGACGGTTTCAGCAGCGGATTGTTCGACCTTGTCCGCCGGGTCGTAGTGGAACTGCAGGTACGCTTCAATGCCGCGGCGCCCGTACCCTGCGTCCGGATTGCCGGGCTGCGTGGCATGTTTCTTCAGCCCTTCATAGGCCGCGGCCATGTCAAAGCCCTTGATGTCTTTCACGGCGGCTTCCCCGAAGAGCGAATCGATCAGGCTGCCCGTCATGCACGCGCGGTACCCCGGGCAAGGGAACTGAGGCAGCCATCCACCCTCATGGAAGGCATTCACCCAAGCCTGCAGGATCTCACCTAGACGCTCTGGGAAAAGGATCGTCATCATGGGATACCAGGCGCGATACACATCCCAATAGCCGTGATCCGCATACATGACGCCCGGCATGATTTTGCCGTTGTACGGGCTGCGATGCTGCATCGCACCGCTCGCGTCAGGTTCATGCCACATCCGTGGAAACAGCAGGGTGCGATACAGGCAGGAGTAAAAGGTGCGCTGTTGCACCTCGGTCGCGTCGTCGATCTCGATGCGCATCAGGTGCTTGTTCCACACCACTTCTCCCTCAGAACGCAGCGCGTCATGCGGCTTTGCGCCGAGCTCAAGCTGCAGGTTGCGTTCCGCCTGCTCGAACGAGATGAACGACGTTGCAATGCGTACATCGAGGGAGCGAACCGTGTCCGCAAAGCGCAGATGGGTGGAGCGGGCGCCTTTCTGGTCCTTGTGTTGCACCGCCGTCCAAGGTTCGGAGAACTGCAGGACGTAGAAGCAGGCAAAATCCTGAGCCACGCCGCCGGAGTTTGCCGTCGAGCGAACCCGCACCATGCGCCGCCCCGCATCGACCTCCGGCATGGGCGCCGTCGCGCCGGGCACGTCGAAGACAAAGCCAGGCGTCTCGCGCTTGCGGTACTCGGCGTGGATCAGCGCGCCGCGCTCGGTCGGTATCAGCTCCGCATCAATGCCATAACGCAGCAGCTTGATGGCCATCGTGTGCGGGGACAGCACCGAATCCTCAGGCCGATACGAGGTGGCGCGCGACCCGAAGTCGAGCTCCGGCGTGCCGCACACCGGCAGAAACGTCGCGTGGCCGTAGTCCCCCAGCCACGGGCTCAGCTGGTGCGTGGAGCGAAACCCCTGGATGCGTCGCTGGCCGGGTTGAAACATCCATGGGGTTCCCGGCGTGCTTTGCAGCGTCCAGTGCGCCATGCCGAACGGACGCGCCGCAATGGGCAACGTGTTGCCGCGCGAAAACGCGGGGGTGGAGTCTGTTCCTTGCAACAGATTGACAAGCGTAACGGGGCTGGCAAGGCGCTCGCCCGCCGTCGCCGTATGCTGAGCGACCGTGGGCGCCTGGGCACCGAAGCCCGACGTCGCAGGCGCGATCACCGCTGCGGCGGCCAGGCCCGTGGACTTCAGAAAAGAACGTCGGCTCGTCTCCAAACGACCCTTGGATGTCTGCATCAGGTGTTGCTCCTTGCGCTTGCCGCCGAGCCTGCCGATTCACTTGCCTGCTCAGCGCAGCGCGTACGTATTACGGATGGAAAGAAGGCGGTTCATCGCCCGGGTGTGTTCCCCAAACCTTGTCGGGAACGGAGGAAACGGTGAAACGCAGCGTACCGCCGTGCAGCGTAAAGCTTTCAGGCAGAAACGTCTTCGTGCTCGGTTTGCCGTCCACCAGCAGCTGGTGCACATAGGGTCCATTGCCGGCGTCGGCTGTAGCGGCAATGTGAAGATCGCCGGCGGCGCGGTGAACTGTGATCGCCGGAAACAAAGGGCTGCCGAGCACAAGCTCGGCGCGGCCGGGGATCTCAGGGTAGAGCCCCATGGCGGCAAATACATACCACGAACTCATCTCGCCAAGGTCGTCGTTGCCGGGGATGCCGGAGGGCGTGTTGGTCCAGAGGTCCTTCAGCACCTCCCGGACAAGCTGCTGCGTCTTCCAGGGTTCGCGCGCAAAGAGGTAAAGCCACGGTGTCTCAATCGAAGGTTCGTTATCCAGCTCCGCATGCAGCGGGCCGGCCTTCGTAACTGCGGGCGAGCCGTCCGGCTTGTAGAAGAACGCATCCAGGCGGGCGACGGCTCGGTCGCGTCCACCCATGGTCTCAAACAGACCTGCAACATTGAACGGAACCATCCAGACGTACTGCGCCGCGGAGCCCTCCACAAAGCCGGCTCCGGTTGCAGGAGTGAACGGCTTGGGCGCGGGGTCATTATCCTCATCGTCATCGTGCACCAGCGTGGGCCACGTGCCATCCGCGTTACGGTTCATCAGGTAGCCGCCTTCCGGTGTGGCGTTGGCGTTCCAGATGTTCTTCCAATACTGCGCGCGGGTCAGGAAGCGCGCTTCCGTGGCGTGGTCGCCCACATGTCCGGCCAGGGCCGCAATGCCGAACTCCGCCGTGGCATCCTCCAGCGTGTCGGCGGCCGGTCCCCATGACGGCGCCCCGACCGGGATGTAGTGCAGCGTCAGCCACTGGTCCAGCCCGGGGCGTTGGCCGACACACTCCACGGGACACCCGGCGTGGCTCAGATCCTCCGCCGTTGGGACATCCGCGGCCTGCACCAGGGACGCCAGGGCCGCTTTGGCCTCAAAGGCATGACCGCCAAAGGCGTAGATGTCCGCAATCGCCGGGGCCGCCGGATCGCCGTTCATGACGTGCGTGGCGCCCGAAAGGTGCGTCCACCGATCCCACCGCCCTTTGTCCTGCCGCGACTGGTTCAGTAACGACTGCGCGATGTCGCTCCCCATGCCGGGGTCGAGCCAGGTCAGCAGCTGCAGCTGTGACCGGTACACATCCCACCCGGAGAAGTTGGCGTACTGCGTGTGCTGCGCCGGCGTAACGTGATGGACTTGGTGGTCCATGCCCTCGTAGTCGCCGTTTGCGTCGCTGTAGGTTGTGGGGGTCTGCAGCGAATGGTACAGGGCCGTTCGAAACACGGTGCGTTGATCCGGTGTGCCGCCGGTGATGTCGATCTGGGACAGACGGCGATCCCAGGCCCCACGCGCACGGGCCGCGATCACGTCCGTGGCAACAGGCGCAGGTGCCTCGGCCTGAAGGTTGGCTTCGGCGTTGTTCAGCGACACGTAAGAGATGCCGATGCGAACATGGACCACCGCTCCGGGAGGAAAGCTAAGGTACACCCCCGACCCATGGCCGGCCTCCGGAAACCCCTTCGGTCCAAAGCCAGTGCCGCCCTCGGAGGTGTCTGCCCCCGGGGTGAGCGATGTGTCGTGCCAAGCGCCGTGGGCGAGGGGTTTGACGTCGAAGTGCGCTGTAAAGTGCAGGGTGTAGTACGGGCGCTTGTCCTCGTATGTCTTGTCCGGGCTGCCGATGTACCCGCAGAAGTTGCCGCTGGTCACAGACCCAGCTACGCTCCCATTCGCAGGATCGATGCGGGTCTCGGCGGCGGTCGACCCGACCTCCGAGTCCGAGGTGCGGACCAGCACAATGGACGGTTTGCCGGCCGGAAAGGCGAAGGTGGCGACCCCGACCCGTGTGCCGGCGGCAAGCGCAACGTCGACGCCGTTCCCGAGATGCACACGGTAAGAGCCTGGGACCGCATGCTCGTCTTTATGGTCGAAGGTTGCGGTGTACGTATGCCGGAAATCTGTCGAGGGCGCCGCCGTTACGTCTTCCGTGATCGGCATAAGGGGCACATCACCGGAGCCGCCCGCGCAGCCCCAACCCTCCACATTGGTCAGCGAGAAACCCCGGATAGCCGTGGCGCGAAACTCATACCCGCCGGGTGCGGCAATCGGCCGTTTTGGGCCGAGCGGGGTCGCTTCCGGCGAAAACTGCACCATCCCAAATGGCACCGTCGCTCCGGGAAAGACGTTGCCGCCGTTGGTTGTGCCGATGAACGGATTGACCTCAGACGCTGGATCGGCTGTGGGTCCTTGCGCAAGCACAGGAGCGATCGCTGAGGCGAGGATGACAAGAGTGACAACACAAAGGCGAAGTCGGACAAAGGGACCCATAACGGAAGAGTACGCGAAGCCTTTCTTGCGCGGCCTGGTTGCCCTTCGGTGAGGGCATGTGAGATCTGTTGTAGCAAGGAAAGCGCAGCACACGCCCCTGCCCGCTGCCCGGGGGCGGAGGATGGCCCGGGGGGGCGGCGG
>CAXTRU010000016.1:0-20843 GCA_964246665.1 uncultured Acidobacteriaceae bacterium | reverse complement strand
AGGCCGAATACATTTGCGCAGACTTGTCTTCTCGACCAAACTTCCCCTTGCAGTCACGCGGCGGACCATAGATGGTCAGGACTGATCCGCGCTCAGAAGCGTTCCCTGCAAATTTATCGCCGTTCCCTGCAAAGGACTCTCATCCGCTTCGCTTTCTTGTGACTGTAGTTCCGAGGAACGAAAGATGCATATCCGATTGCTCGCGAGTCTGGCGTTAGCTGCCACATTCCCCATTAATCTCAAGGCTCAACAACCATGCCCTGCGGACTCGGCCAAAGTAGAGGGCCTGATTACAGACCCTACCGGCGCAGTGGTTTCCGGTGCCCGCATTGAGGCGTCAGACGGCCGCAGCGCATCGAGCGACACAAACGGACGCTACTCCCTTTCGTGCATGCACCCCGGAACGTTCCAGTTGCGTGTGCTCGCAGAGGGCTTCGACGAGACTCGCTTCAATGTGAATCTCAGACCGGGACAAGCAGGCCATGCGGACGCAAGACTTTCGATCGCTGCCGTCCAGAGCGAAGTAGACGTTTCAGGCGAGGACGCCGGTTCATCTGCCGACCGCACGACGGGCACTCGTGTCCTTGATGCCGCTTCGGTTCGCCAGCTTGCCGACGACCCTGACGAGTTCAACCGACAACTTCAGGCGCTCGCCGCTGCTGGGGGAAGCATACCCGGCACGGCTCTCATCACAGTCGATGGCTTCCAGAGCGCGAGCACGCTTCCCCCGAAAACCTCTATTGCCTCAATCCGAATCAACCCAGACATGTTCTCTTCCGAATACGAACAAGCGCCGTACCTGGGCGGCAGGATTGAGATCTTCACAAACCCGGGTGCAGACCTTCTCCACGGCGCGGTCTTTTTTACCGACAGTGGCGGCAGCTTCAATGCCACCGATCCTCTGTCTCTGACGGCAACGCCGGCGAGTAAGAGACGCTACGGTTTCGAGTTGAGCGGTCCAATTCGCAAGCAGAAGACTGACTTTGCCCTTGCGCTTGAGAAGCGCGACATCGACGAGTTCAATGTCGTGAACGCAATCACTCTGGACGCCGACCAATCTCAGGCCGCGGTCCGAGAGACTGTCTCGGCACCTCAGCGCCTCTGGATTGCATCCGCAAGAGGCGACTGGCAAGCAGCGGCGAACGATGTGGCAACGCTCTCATTTACGGCCAACGTCAACACGCTTGGCAATCAGGGGGTCGGTGGCTTGGTACTGCCCGAGGCTGGCTACGCCGGTCGTGTGGTCGAGAACGACCTTCGGTTTTCCAATCTTCAGACGTTCGGAGCCAGTCTGCTACACCAGACGCGTGTTGGTTACTCGTGGAAACGTACCCAGCAACAAGCAAACTCTACAACTCCGGCATTGCTGGTGCCGGGTTTCTTCACAGGCGGCGGATCAACGCGGCAGGCATGGAACGATCGAGAACGCGATCTCGAGATCGACGATAGTTGGAGCCTCAGCCGAGGCGCGCATACGGTCACCCTGGGAGCCCAATCTTTAGGTATTTTCATTCACGACTACGATCCAAACACCTTTAACGGGCAATACATCTTTGGAGGCGGAGCCGCGCCCGGCCTTGATGCGAATGGCCTGCCCACCAGTCAGACCACCACTATCACGGGCTTAGAGCAACTTCGCAGAGCGAGGCTGGGACTCTCTGGAGGCACGCCCACCTCATTCTCGATCACCTCTGGCGAGCCGGTAGTCCCTTTCACTCAGTGGAGATTCGCACTCTTTGCGAATGACACTTTTAAACTCCTGCCACGTCTCGCGCTTACCGCTGGTCTCCGCTATCAGGCGCAAACCGCGCCATCCAGCATTGGGAGCATCTCGCCCCGAATCGGTCTTTCGTGGAGTCCTGACAAGAAATCCGTGTGGGTCGTGCATCTCCGGGCGGGCATATTCCATGATCCAAACCCCCAAACCTATGCAACCGAGGTCTACCGTCTCGATGGAGTTCGTCAGCGCCAGGTTTCTGTGTACTCCCCAAACTTCCAATCACCGTTGGGGCCGTCCCCGGGTTCCACACAGGTCGCTACTCGCAACGGCTTTCCTGCGACGTTAGGCCAGGTCTCCTCGTTGCAGACACACGCGAGCCTCGACCACACTCTCCCGCGCGGTTGGCACACAGGAGCGACGTTTTACTGGGCGGAGAACTGGAATAGCATTCGCACCGTCAACGTGAACGCGCCATTGATTGGCAGCAGCATTGGGGCAGCTCCCGATCCAACTGCAGCTCTCCAGGCTCCGCGTCCTCTCGCTCTGAACTTGAACATCATGCAATTCCAGAACTCAGGTCACCTGTCTGGCGGCATTGTGGTAGCGGGCGCAGGAAAGAAGGATGGCAAGCGATTTGCGTTCTCTGCGACCTACGTTCATCAGAATCTCCGTTCCGATGCCGACAGCGACGGCCGGACGAGTCCTCAGTCCAGCTACAGCGAGCGAGGTGAAGCCGCTCGCATCAGTTCCGATAGCAGAAATGGACTGTACGCTTACGGCACGATCCATCTCCCCTTTGAGATCGACAACACGTCGATTCTTGACGCGCTGAGCGGGCAGGCGTTCAACATCATCACGGGAACGGATAGCAACGGGGATGGCAACTTTAACGATCGACCCTCGTTCGCTAGCGCTCTCGGAGCCGGTGTCTATTCCTCAAGATATGGGCTGCTCACCACCAACACGATCAATGGCAACATCCCACGCAACGCTGGAACCCTGCCTGCCCGCGTCCACCTACACACCAGCCTCAGCCGGGCTTTCGTCTTAAACCCCAAGAACACGGACCATCTCCGCACGGTCGCGATGACCGCGCGAAGCACCAATCTCATAAATCACACCAACGTGTGCGCTGTCGGAACCGTCATCTCCTCTGGTAACTTTGCTCAGCCGGTAAACGCAGAGACAGCACGGCGACTGGAACTAGGAATCCGTTTTTCCTTCTAACTCTCGTTTTGCAAAGCTCTGCAGGAGGGCAAATGCCAGAGAGCTCATGCAGCACACGCAAGTCGGACGACGCAGGCTTTCCAGACCTCCATGCCCGAGTCTTCCTGGCGGCCTTTCTGATTACGTCATTACTTGCGATCACCACTGCGATGGGGTGTCACAATTTCCTCGTAAGCCGTGACGTAAAAATGCCCCTCACGCCCTCCGCGGCTTTTGGTGCAGCGATGTGGCTCTGGTGGGCTGCCATTGCGCTTGCCATGTGGGGCGGTGCCAAGCGGTTCCCTGCCATGCTGACCTTCACACCCTGTGCGGTACTGACCCAGGCTTTGGTCGGCAGTCTCCTCTGCTTTGGGCATCTCGCCCTCATTCAAGGAACACTTACAGCCGGGTTCCGTTGGCCTGTATGGAAGCAGGCGCACGCATCACTGAATTACCTCACTGTTGCCCGCTTCGGAGCGGAGTGGATGGCCTACGCTCTGGTGTACGTGACCTTCAGCTTTGCCCATCTCCGAACTCAGCGTGAGCAGGATCATACAGAGCGATTGCAGTTACAAGCCCGACTCGCCAACGCCCAGCTCCATGCGCTTCAGGCTCAGCTTGAACCACATTTTCTCTTCAACACGCTCAACGTTCTCACGTCCCTGGTGGATTTAGGCAGAAATCGAGAGGCGTCAGTAACGCTCGGCCACCTCGAAACGATCCTGCGCGCGACGCTCGAAAGAGATTCCATCGGCAAGGTTGCGCTCCGAGATGAATTGCTTATGGTTGAGAGCTACCTAGAGATTCAGAAGATACGCTTTGCTAGTCGCCTCCGCACCCACATCACCAGCAGTCCCGAAGTGCTGAGGGCGATGGTGCCACGTTTTCTGCTCCAGCCACTTGTCGAGAACGCGATCAAGCACGGTATCGGCACGCTGGAAGAGGGCGGCGCCGTTGAGGCTACAGTCACCCGAATGGGAAATGATGTGCTGTTGCAGGTCCACAATGATGCCGGCGAAGACGCTTCCAAAGCGGGGGCTATGGCATCGGACATCGAAATACGCGCGAACGTCTGGCCGTCCTCTATCCCAGCTCTCACGAATTCACCATAGCGAGGGCACCGGGCTCATACTCGGTCACGATCAGAATTCCTTTCGAGTGTGAAGGCCAATGAAGCTCCGCACGGTACTTGTCGATGACGAACCTTTGGCACTCGACCGGTTGCGCAAGCTTCTTTTCGAAGAGGACGGGATCGAGATTGTGGGCGAGTTCGGAAACGGTGCGCAAACACTTGGCTTTCTTCGGCAGGAACCGGTGGACGTGCTTCTCATCGACATCGAAATGCCCGTTATGAACGGCATCGACGTCTTGAAGCAGATTGGGGGACATGCTCCACTCTCAACTATCTTCGTGACAGCCTACCCTGAGTACGCCGTCGATGCCTTCGAACTGCATGCTCTCGACTATCTGACAAAGCCTGTCAAGCCCGAACGATTGCGGAAGGCACTTGCACGAGTTCGAGAACGCATCGAGGCAAGAACCGCTCTCTCCACGCAGGCCAGCTTTTCTGCTGTCCTCGACTCCTTACGAACCGCACGCAGCCAACCCAATTATCTCTCCCGTCTCCTTGTGAAAGATGGTGTGAGAGACGTAATCGTTCACACTGACACAATCGAGTGGATCGAGGCGGCCGACTACTACAACGGGCTACGCGTGAAGGGTCGCACTTTCCTCATTCGCGAAACTACCACGCAGCTCAGCCAGGAACTGGATCCCAGCGTCTTCGTCCGAATTCATCGGTCAGCGATCATAAACATACGCTTCGTGAAAGAGATTTATCGCGAAGGACCGGATGAAGGCACCGTAGTTATGGCAAACGGAAAGCGCTTCACCATGAGCAAGTCCGGGCGGCAGCGCCTGCTAGAGGTCAGCCGCGTGTAGCGAACGCCGGGAGGCGGCCCGGCATTAAAGTCCTGAAAAACGTCTTTATGGGAAGTTTAGCTAGGCCGGCATGTCAAAATTTTCATTTGTGCTGGAGGGCCGGGCGGGCCGGATTACTTCCCACAACGCGATGTATCAGGACTAATCCGCTTCGTCGATACTGCTGACAGTGATCCTTCGGGGGGGGGATCGTGATTCGTGAAGTCGCCGTTGCTTTAAGCGTCTTGCTTCTCTTAGCTGGGTCAGCGTACGCTGCGCCTATAGACTGTGCAATGCTGGCGGCCCAGATGCACCGCAGCAACATATCTGCCGTGGCCGTTGCGGTATTCAGCCACGGCAGAGTTGAGAGCGTGTTCTGTAGCTCTTCCGCCAAGACGTTGGCCCCAGATTCCGTCTTTGAAGCAGGGTCTTTGAGCAAGCCGGTCTTCGACTACGGTGTTCTGAAACTGGTGCAGGACCACAGACTCGATCTTGATAGGCCGTTGGCTGAATACCTAAATCGGCCCTACGAGCATCAACAGAACCCGTTCCGTCAGGGCGTAGCAGACATAGTGACCGACCCGCGGTTCGCCCGCATCACAGCGCGGATGGTCCTGAGCCACACGTCGGGTCTACCGAACTGGTCACATCATGGTCTCTCACATTCCTGAACGACCCTGGCGAAAAGTGGAGCTACTCCGGTGAGGGGTATGTTTGCCTGCAGCGTGTCGTTGAGGCAATCACCGGCCAGCCAACAGGTGCGTTCCTTCAGAACACCGTTTTTCTTCCACTCGGAACGACCCACAGCAGCTTCACATGGCAAGCAGCATTCTTAGGCCACGCCATGCTGGGACACTCAGCCGCCGGGGCACCCGCTCCGATAGACCAGTTCTCTCGTCCGGTGGTTTCAAGCACTCTGTACACGACGTTGGGGGATTACTCGCGATTCCTTATGCAGATACTCCAGCCTGCCGCTGATTCGCCATTTCTCTTGGAAGAGAAGAATCAGGTCGCCGTACGCCCCGATCTGGACCTCTATTGGGGACTTGGTTTGGCAATTGAACGGGCTCGGTCAGATTCCTACTTCCACTGGGGTGCAAACCCCGGCTTCCAGTCTTTCTTCCTGTGCCAACCAGCAACGGGCCGAGGAATCCTGTTTTTTACAGACAGCGATAACGGCCTGGATTTGGTAAATACTCTGGTTCACACGGCCGTCTCAGGGAATCATCCTATCGTCGCGTTCCCCATGCTCCATCCCAAGGATTGAGGAGGTTACCCGCTGGATCGTTTACTCGCAGGCGATTGGTATCTATAAACGCCGTTGTCGGAACCTAGGCGCGAACGCGGGGCAATTCATCCCATCGGGTTGTCCATCGCGGAGAGCGATGTTCCGCTCTCAGTTTCCAAGCTCCGTCCTTTGGACCGGAGCTGAGCACCCGAAGGGTGTCACGTCCTAGAGTCGCGTTCAGCTTGTCCATTGTTTCCAGACCCGCTCGCGTCGCTCGCGATCCAGGTCGCCCCACAATGCCGGTTGCCGCATCTCCTCCGGCAACAGCTCCGTAATCATCACGCCGCACTTTGCGTAGCGGAAGCCGTCACGCCAGAGGCGTTCCCTCAGTCGGATCGTCAGACCGATGACCTCTCCGGTGTCGTTGGTCGTGGCCGGGAATGTGCGCTCGCTCCGTTCGAATAGAACGGATCATTGTTGAAGGTGTTCGTGTGCATGAACACAAACAGGTTGTCAGCAGCTACTTTGTAGCGTCGCATCTTCTCGGCTGCGCGGGTGGCATAGCTGGCGGGCGCTTGGCTCATCTCTGTCCATTCAGTCACCGGCTTTCCAAAGCTACGGGTGACAGCAACTCCCTTCCGCGTCGGCTCAACCAGCTCCAGCGGCAGGCCAGAGATTCCACGTAACTCATAGACTGTTCGCCCACCCGTCACCGTCCTCAGGGCACGAGCATCGTCCGGCTCCAGCGCAGCCAGGTCCGCGGCCGTCTCGATTCCCAGCGCCGGATCTCAAGACCGCCGAACAGGTGCATCGGCTTTTTTCGCATCGGGGACGGGGACTTTCGCCGAACTACATCAACCACGTCGTAATCCCCTTGCTCTGCCGGAAGGCAGCCGTACCGTTAGAGGATGCTCGCTGGCGCATCTCCAGCCATCGAGCCAGAGCCACGATAGCCTCTCAGCTCTACAACGCGAAAGAACCGCTCAGCCTGTTCGAGCTGCAGGCGTGGCTCGGGCATAGCTCTCCTGAGTCGACACGTCACGACACAAAGATCACACCAACGAAACTGGCCAAGTCCTACCAGGATGCCGGCTATTTCGCTCGGAATCTCAGAGCCGTCGAGGTCCTGATCGATCAGGATGCCTTCCGACGCGGAAGCCCGCCGGAAGAGCCTTGGAAGCTGTACGACCTCGGTCACGGATACTGCTCGTACGACTTCTTCGACCAGTGTCCACACCGAATGGCTTGTGCTTGTTGTGATTTTTATGTACCGAAGCAATCCAGCAAGGCGCAGAGTATTGAAGCCAAAGCTAACCTGCTACGGCTGACGCAGGAAATTCCTTTGAACGAAGATGATTACGGGCCGTGGAGGACGGGATCATCGGGCACGAGAGGTTGGTCGCGAAGCTTGTCTCGTGCCCGACGCCGACTCTCGGATGATTGCTTCCACATGCTGACAGACCGTTCTAATCAAGCGGTTTCGTTGCGCCGAGTCGACATCTGGCATTCAAGCACGTGACTCTCCGCTCAGACCTAATAGTTGGAAATCGCCTGCTGGTGATTCGGTTTCCTCACCAATCCAGATCAGCCGTGCTCGAACCCATCGGAGCGCGGCAAAGAGAACAGTGCCCACGAGGATCGGTAGCAAGAGTTGCTGCAGGTGATCTTCTGCGCGCACCTCAAGCCAGGCTATGCCGAAGAGCAATGGGGGGAGCACGCCGAGGTAGAGGGTCAGAACAGCAGGCAGGTTCGTTTTCCCTGGTGATCGGGGTCTTGTGAAGGGGGCGCCGCTTTGAGCGACGAAGAAGCTCTCAACCAGCACGACGCAGAAGCAGGTTTCCCATATGCCCTGAACAAAGAGGGCACGCCATTGCCACCCTAGGCACCCGCAAACAGCACTGATCAACGCGATGAACAGGAACCCCGTGACAGTGACCCAGCGCCGAGTAGCCCGTACGCAAGCGTGAGGGTCCACCCCAGCCACGCGGAAGATCCAACGTGCGGGCAGGATCTGCGGGACGGCAAAGGCCGTATGTAAGCCCGCAACAGCCCAGAACAGCAAGAGGGGAAGGACAGCGTGCAATCCGAAGCGTGACAGCACGATGTGCTCTTGCTGATCTACTCCTGTGATTCCGGCGGAACAGGATGCGGCCAGTGCCAGACCGACTCCACAGTAGAGTGCAAGGTACACCTGGTACCGGCTGTTCCGGCTCATGGTTTTGCCGATGAAGCTGAAGATGGCTCGCTCTGTCGGCTCCCCGATGAGACGCGATTGAAGGTTGGCCCACCACCGCACAGGATGGAGTGCGCGCGTGGCTTCGCCCTGGATGGTCGACCGCTGCATACGGACCCATGCCAAGGGGTAAAGCAGCGCTGCGGTGGTGATCGCGAGGCCGACCGCTACCCAGGCTCGGTGAGCTGCCGGTTGTGCAAAGGCCTGTGCGGAGGTCCCATGAAGGAGCTGCTGATACACGCCCAGGAACCAAATCGGAGGAACGTACTGCACCACAAACCCGGGGTGTTGCAGAGCCGCCGCGATGCCACTCCCGAAGCGTGCATAGGCGATGACAAGCAGACCGAGGATCGTCGTCCCAAGCACCTGAAAGAGCCACAGGGTCCGTCGGAACAGCCCAAGCGGGAGAACACAGAGGAGGATGGCGCCTAACACTATGACCCCGGAAGCGGCAAAGATGCCGGCAAGACAGGTCGCGACACTCTGCGCCCAAACCATGCGCCAAAAGATGCCTTTGCTGGCCGCCGGCAGCATGAACGCTCCGAATAGATTGGAGGCGATCAGAAAGAGCCCCATGAAGCCGCTGAGCGCCAGGGCTTTCGCCAAGAACAGTTGTCGCGGCCGCAAGGGTAGAGGTACAAGCACCAGAAAATCCAGGCGATCGGGGAAGAGCATCTCCCACTCAAAGATGGCGACGCCTCCCATGGCGACGAACGAGAACAAAACGAAGAAGTATTGATCTCCGATCCTGCCCCATGTCGATCGTGCTGGATAGGTGTTCTGCAAGAAGAAGGCCAGAGTCGCTCCTGGCATTGCAGCAATCGCAAGGGCTCGCACTACCGTGGTGATCGTTTCTCCATCCGAGTCGAGCACATCGTTGTCAAACAGCCTGCGGAAGAAGTGCTGCGTCAGTTGGACCGTGATGCCCGTTCTAAGCATGATGTACCGCCATCACGCGCACGACATCCCGAGCGACCTGTTCGGTATCGCTCTGTTGCACCAGTTGCGCGAAGACTGTCTCCAGGCTGGGCAGATTGGTCATCGCTGTAAGTTGCTGTGGAGATGCATCCGCGACGACCTTGCCTTTGGAGAGAACGATCACGCGGGAACACACCCGTTCAACGACTTCCAGAACGTGCGAGATGTACAGGATGGCCTTGCCGTCCTTCGCCAGCAGGATGAGAAGATCCTTGAAGAGGCGCGCCGATACCGCATCGAGGCCGGACAGAGGCTCGTCAAAGATGATCAGGCGCGGATCATGGATCAAGGCAGCGGCAATCAGGACTCGTTGGCGCATACCTTTGGAGTAGTTCGCCATGGCTGCGTACCGAGCAGCCTCCAAACCTAAAAGGCGTAGCAACTCGGTGGCTTTCATCTCGATCAGCGCTTCAGACATTCCGCGCAGCCGGCCCACAAGCTGCAGATACTCCATGCCGGACAGGTGCGTGTACACGTGCGCTTCCTCAGGCACATAACCCAGTTCCGCACGATATGCCTGTAGATCATCTCGGACGTCGCGACCGTCAAACAGCACTTTCCCGGAGGGCCCCTCTGTCAGGCCCATGTCAATTTTTACAGTGGTCGATTTCCCGGAGCCGTTTGGCCCCAGATAACCAAGCACTTCACCGGCGCTCAACGTGAAACTCACGTTCTCAACTGCCGGAAGACTGCGGTAGCGCTTGGAAATATTTTGCAACTCAAGCATCAGCTCACCTCCGTAGTGAGCTACTATGAGGCAGTAGACTACATAGGGTCAAGTTCTCCTTCTCCCTGGTTCCGGAAGCTCTCTATGACTCCCCGTCTCTCCCACAGCGCGGCGCTCATCCTTAAAGCCCTGAGTCTTGGCTATCGGTTCGGTTTCGACATCATGGAGATCACGGGACTGCCAAGCGGAACCGTTTACCCTGCTCTTCGTCGGCTCGAACGCGATGAGTTGGTCTCGTCACAATGGGAAGCGGAGTCGGACGTTCACGGATCAGGCCGACCTGCGCGACGCTATTACGAGATTACCTCTCAGGGGAAGGCCGCTGCAGTGGTCGCAACAGAACGCTATCCGTTGCTGGCCCGTCTGCTACCGGAGAAGCATACATGACACGATCCTCCTGCTGGCTGGAAGATCGAGCACTTCAGGTGGGTCATTTTCTTGTGCCCGTTGATCTGCGAGCCGATTGGCTGCGTTCCTGGAAAGCGGAACTCTGGTACGAGCGGAGGCGAGGCCGCAACGATCTTTCGGTAGGTCTCCTTCGGGATGCACTCTGGCTACGCATCGATAGTTGGCGGCAAGCGCTCATGGGAACTGCGCTGCTCTGCCTGTGCGTGCTTGTGGCTCTTGCAGGTATTGCCGCACTGCCTGTGACTCTCTTCGTACTTGAGGGCGTCCTTCCAAGGAACTTGCCGGTTCAGCTGCTGCCGCGATACGGGATGGCGTCTGCACTCACTCTCTTCGTCAGCTATGCCACTTCTTTTGTGACAATCTCTGAAACCAACTCCGACCACGGCCGACGTTGGTTTCGAGCCTCTGCGTTCCATGTTGCCAAAGTGCTGTTGTTGCTTCTTTCAGCGGGGCTGGTGAGCACGGATCTCTGCCTCCCGCTAGAGACTTACGCAGCGTTCGCCGCGATGCCTTTAGAACTCCTGGCGTTTGTGTTTCTTTCTCTTCTCGGATTGCGCTGGAGCTTCCTCGACAGCCAGGCCCGCTGCAAGGAGTGCCTGCGCTGTCTAGCACCCCCAAAACGGGTGGGTCCCCCATCGTGGAATTTCCTCGACTACAACGGAACAGAGCTCGCCTGTCTCGATGGACATGGTGTTCTTACTGTTCCCGAGCTCGAGACGAGCTGGTGCAGTTCAAGTGCCTGGGTAGCGCAGCATTTGTAAATCGACCTGTTCCGGGGAGGTGCGACAAGTCAATACCTCCTGGATCACCGCGCACAGTTCACGATCCGATGTTGCGTATCAACATTGCTGAAGTGAGGACTCCATCTCCATGAGATTACGCTCCCTTGTTCGTCGCGTTCTCGGTGTCGTGCTGGTGGTCAGCACCTACCAACTTTGCCACGCGCAGAATTCGCGTGAACGCGCTCAGAGCCAACCCTCGAACACGGCGCCTGAACCCGCGATACCAGCGATCCTAAGAGCTTTTGACACATATGAGGTTGTCGCCATGTCTGCGGCGCATGGGCAAAAAGACATCGACGACTTCATCCTGTCGGTCATTCGGGATCCAGACTTCCCGCGTAGGGTGAATGACATAGTCGTGGAGTGTGGAAATCTCCGCTACCAGCCGGTTCTTGATCGCTACATCGCCGGTGAAAACGTCCCTTTCACCGATGTTCAGCATGTTTGGCGAGATACAACGGTCCAGCAGATGTGCGGCTCATCCGGCTTTTAGGAACAGCTATATGCTCTTGTCCGCGCGGTCAACCAACACCTGTCCGCCGCAAACCGTCTGAGGGTCGTCGCGGCCGATCCACCAATCGACTGGAGCAGCGTCCACGCTTACGAGGATCTAGTTCCCTTCTTCGATCGAGATGGGAGCATAGCCTCGGTGATGGAGCGAGAGGTGTTGTCAAAGCACCGCAAAGCCCTCATGCTCTTCGGCATCGCTCACCTGTTACACGGGGGCGGACCCGGCGAAGGGGATGCTGTAACCAGGTATGAGAAGCACTATCCCGGCAAGACCTTCGTCATCGGTGGCGACTTCGGGTTGTACGGTGATGGGGACAACCGGCTGGGTGAGGTGAGAGCTCCCGGTGGAGTCTGGCCGTCACTCCTAAGAGCGAAAGATACCAGGATGGGCAAGCTGGGCCTTGATTCTTATTTCGAGTCTCCGATCACGGTAGACCGGGACTGCAATGTCATCGAGGCCTTTGCTACCGGCCCGGGCAAAACCCTTGCGGACCAGATCGACGCCTTCCTCTACCTAGGACCCCAGAACCTGCAGCTGGCCGAACCCGTACCCGCAGATATTGCGCTGGATCGAGCCTACCGCACCGAATGGCTGCGCCGGATGAAACTCGTTGGCCTGCCTGCTCCCGCCACACTCGACGATGTAGATGCCGGGATTGTAGCGGGCGCGGCCAACCCTGTACTGGATCCGCCTTCTAAGCAGCCCATTCCAGAAGCCGTAAAGCTGAACTTGAGGCAGACCTGCTTGAGTACGAAGCAGCGCACACCGAATGCGGCAAAGTAGAACAGCAAGTGGTCCGTAACCCGCAAGTTTCGGATTCCCCAACCCACTGGTTCCTCCTCTGTTCCTCCGATGTCACTTGAAGAGTCGACCAAATTGACGAGAACTCAGATTCCACATAATCGGCGCTGCGGGCCACCGCACAACCGTCCTTATTCGAGAGCACGTTGACAGGTTTGCCCTCGAGATCGGGCCGGAAAACACGCTCGCAGCTCACGTAGAAGTCGTTGCAGTCGATGAGGCCGAAGACTTCTTGCATGTCTATCGCAGCGAGTTGATGGAGTGCTTGACTACACCGAAGACATGCAGCTCTTCACCTTCAGCCACGCGGACGCTTTGATAGCGCGGATGCGCCGGTTCCAGCCAGACGCAATCCGCTCCACATCGAAGGCGCTTGACCGTGTAGGGACCATTGACGGCCACGACGACGACGCTGCCGTTCACCGGCTTTGCCGCCCGGTCCACCACGAGAAGGTCTCCGTCCATGATCCCGGCGCCCTTCATCGACTCGCATCATGAACGTAGCGGCCCGGTTCTCGATCAGGTAGTCCGTCAGATCGAGCGGGGTTTCCAGGTAGTCTTCTGCCGGACTTGGAAAGCCGGCAGGCACCTTCCCTTAGAAGTACGGCAAGACCATCGGCCAGCTTGCGGCCCACTCCACCATTTCCAAGCTCATCCCGAATGCCCCTCCCAGGAGGTCTAACAGGGATAGCGAAGAAAACACGAACTTTCTTCGCACGAGTTGGTGCCGCTACGTACACTTGAGGTACGCGCGTTCAATGGGGCTTCACAATGTACGTTTGGTTGAGCAGGGGCAAAACCGAGGTTGCCAAAAGCAACACGGCCCTGTGTAAGCAGGGCCGTCATTCCCGTTGAAAGGAGGTAGAAGTCATGTTCTCATAAACATGCGCTTCAACCTTGCAATCCATTTGCCCTTGCGGAGGATTGCAGCCCTGCTCTACCTCATGAGGTAAGGCAGGTGTAGCACCTTCCGGTGGGGTGGAGCCCGCCGGAAGTCAATTACAGGATACGCCCGCTACACTCTTCGTCAAGACCTCGTTCGAGCCACACGACGCTTCGGCTGGACTATCAGGACGCCCTCAAACAGCGGAACAGCCCTGGCGGTGCTGGTTGGACGGCGAAGTCCAGCCCGGTTTGTTCGTGACCCTCCGGGTGCTGCTCACGCCAGAGAATGCGTAGGAACTCCGGCCAGTCATTCTGTACGTAAAAGGTCCGGGTCACTTTCGCATGGCAGGCCAGGCACAGCGTAAGCATTTTCGCCGGGTCACCGTTTCCCGGCTCGCGATGATGCACGGCCACTGACCGCTTTCCGCGTTTAACCGTCGTGCATCCAGGCACTCGACACCGGTACTCGTCCCGCTTCAGGACCTCTTCACGATCGCCGCCAAAATACTCTCATCCTGGCGCTTGAGCGTGTAGCAGGTGAAGCATAGCCCTTTGGCGAGAACCTTCGGATCCCACATGGGCCAGTGCATCACAATCTGCTGAGTTTTTTTCACCCGAGTGGCTTCCCTCACCAACGACTGGTGCGACATTTACGCGATTCCTCAATTCGTATTATCTACAATCAACTTGTCGCGTGAGGAAGAGATGAAGTAACCAGGTGTAATCAAGAGCACCGCCGTTCAAGCTGTTTTCCAGGACTTCATCATACGTCTGCGCGCCGAGACAAAGATCAACCCCGTCGCCATCGACCAGATATCGCAATGCCTAGAAACCGGCCAATACACGGTTGATAAGCTTCGAGCTGCTCTCTTCACAGAGGAAGGCATATGATCCAGCTCGAAAGCCTCACCATAGAAGAGTTTCGGGGAATAAGAAGCCTCAGCCTCCGGTTTGATAGGACTACTTTCGCGATCTGTGGTCCTAACGGAACCGGCAAGAGTGGAGTTGTTGATGCGATCGAGTTTGCACTTACTGGGGATATCAGCCGGCTGTCTGGAGAAGGTACGGACGGTCTCACCGTCAAGTCGCACGCCCCGCATGTGGACAAGCGGAACGCCCCTCAAAAGGCACGGGTGCTTATACATGGATTCATACCGACGCTCAACAAGTCCTTCACCCTAGAACGGAGCGTAGGGAACGCAAAGTCACCGAAGATAACCCCAAGCGATCCCGATCTAGCCCAAGCTCTCGCGGAAGTAGCACTGCACCCTGAGTTCGCGCTGACGCGGCGGGAGATCATCAAATACATTCTCGCTACACCCAATAATCGAGCGAAAGCCGTCCAGGCTCTATTGCGCTTGGAGGAACTTGAGAAGGTCCGTTCCTCTCTCAACACAATCCAGAACGCCGCTTCCCGAGAAGCGACAAGTTGCGATTCGTCCTTAGCAGACGCGCGACGATTGCTGCTCCAAGCTCTCCAGGTGTCCGAGCTGAAGAAGGCTGCCGTTTTAGAGGCAGTTAACGCGCTTCGTCTGAATATCTCACTGCCTCCCTTGGATGACCTTGAGGCAACCACCTCACTGAAGGAGGGCTTAGACAGCGGAACCACCCAGAAACCGCGGATTGTGAAGAAGCAAGCTGCGACCGATTTGGCCACGCTCAAAAGCCTCCTTAACGATAATGAACCCACCGATGTTCGCACCGGGTTTGATGATCTTCGTCGTACCTTCCAGACCTTGAAAGATTCTCCGGGTCTACTTGCCAGCCTTCGGCGAGAGGCATTTCTTCGCACCGGCCTATCCGTATTGAATGGGGATGCATGCCCGTTCTGTGATGCGGTCTGGGAGCAAGACCTACTTAGGGAACGTGTACAAGCGAAGCTTGCAGAGGCGAAGCAAGCCAGCGCGCTGAAGGATGATCTTCGAATTGCTGCGCAACCAGTCGAAGAACATTTCCGAGAGGTAGAGACGCGCATTACGTCGATTGTCGGTCAGGCATTGTCTCTCGACACCTCTCTGAGTACAGCGGCGCTTAAACGTTTTGCGGAAGACTTGAAAAGTCGTCGAGCAAGTCTGCAGTCTCTCGAGGATATAGACGCTTCGATCAGGAACACACATACGATTGCCGGTGACCGCTCTCGGGATGTGGACGCTGAGCTATCAAACCTCTCCAAGGCAGTAGCCGCGTTACCCGATTCTTCCAAAGAAGATGCGGCACGGGACCAACTCACCTTATGCCAGGATCGTCTGGAAACGTACCGAAGGGCGAAGCGGGCGAGCGACCATGCGACAAAGGCCAGCTCCATCGCAGCTGAAGCGATGGCTGCCTACAGCAAGAGCGTGACGCATGTTCTAGAAGACATTTACATCGCCGTCGAATCCGATTTCAGCACGTTCTACAAGGTGATCCACCACGACGACGAAGACGACTTCGTAGGAAAACTCCTGCCCTCCCTAGGTAAGCTCGATTTCGACGTTGACTTTTACGGCCGAGGCTTCTTTCCACCTGGCGCCTACCACAGTGAAGGACATCAGGATTCCATGGGCGTGTGCCTCTATTTGGCTCTGATGCGCCACACACTACAAGACCGGTTCACATTTGCAGTTCTCGATGACGTGCTCATGTCGGTCGATGCTGGCCATAGAAGAGAGGTTTGTACCCTGCTAAAGCAGCACTTCTCCGGCACTCAATTCGTCATCACGACTCACGATGATGTCTGGCTACAGCACATGCGCACGGAAAAGATCGTAACCAAGCGCTCTTTTGTTCATTTCAAACGTTGGTCTGTAGACGATGGCCCTGTCGTGTGGGAGGGCAACGAGGTATGGACACAAATAGACGATGATTTGAAAAAGAGTGGCGTTTCTGCCGCTGCAGCTACACTCAGGCGCTACCTGGAATACGACGCCCAGCAACTCGCCCAAAAATTGCAAGCAACAGTGCCTTTTCGAGGCGACGCACGCTGGGATCTCGGTGAGCTACTGCCGCCAGTAATCAATCGCTTCCAGACGCTCCTAGGCAAAGGTGCGGATGCCGCACAGTCATGGCGCGACGAAGATGCGAAGCTGGTCATCGCGAACCTGAAGAATAAGGTCTCACAGGCCTACAACCGCACCCAGGCTGAGCAGTGGCCGATAAATACAACTATTCACTACAACGCTTGGAACAATCTCCAGGAGCAAGAGTTCCTGCCGGTTGCAAACGCATTTAAAGAACTGTTGCTGCAGCTCCGCTGTCAGTCATGCGACACCTACCTGCACGTCTTACCTCAGCGTGGCTCCAGTCCCGAAGAACTACGATGCGATTGCGGCAAGGTGAGCTTCAATCTCAAGAAGCGTGACACGACCGGCTAAAACTGCTAATGCTTTATTTCTGTACATGCGCATTGGCGCATGTACAGAAATGCCTGATTGGTGGTTTCTCAAACGGTTCGTAAGAAAAGTTCGTTCATAACCTCTTCAACGGACACTGCGCCGTCGTCATAGCCGAGCCTTAGACATCCCTGTCTGGTCTCAGCGATAAATACGGAGTTTTCCACTACCATTATTCGTTTGTGATGAGGCACGATTTATCCGAGAGGCCTCGTCTCGGGCATAGATGCTGGTACCTGAAATGCTTGCCGAGCCCCGCCTCACTACTCCGTCCGTTTCGGAGAAGCTGCCGATCCGGCCAGCAGACCGCCATCTATATTGATCTCGGTTCCGGTGATGTAAGCCGCCTCGTTCGAAGCGAGGAGCACGGCAACGGCGGCCACCTCATCGACGCGCCCGAAGCGTTGAAGCGGGGTGTCCTTTACGGCAGCCCGGATGCGCTTCTCGCGATCCGGCCCCGCACCCAGCATCGGCTCCCACATGGGCGTGAGGATTGCGGCAGGATGGATCGAGTTGCACCGGATGCTCCATCCCTGTTCGGCGCAGTAGAGAGCGACTGACTTCGAGTGATTCCGAACCGCAGCCTTGCTTGCGGCGTAAGCTGCCGCACCCGGAACTCCCACAAGCCCTGAACGCGAAGATACGTTAATAATCGATCCGGTTCCGCGGCTCCTCATCGCCCCGATCGCGTACTTGCAGCCCAGAAAAGTACCGTCCAGGTTGGTCGCAAGCACCGCACGCCAGTCTTCCAAGGTCGCGTGTTCCGGATCGTGAGCGGCCTGCCCTTCCTCAAAGCCCGTGATGCCTGCATTGTTTACCAAGACATCCAGCCCACCGAACCGTTCAAGAATGCCTTGGGTGACAGAAGACCACTCGGATTCCTGGCGAACGTCCAGCCTTCGGTAGGAAGCACGGCTCCCTAGGCTGTCGGCCAGAGTCTGCCCCTCCCCATCCCGGGTGTCCGTGAGCACCACGGTCGCGCCCTCTGCGATGAACGCCCGTGCGATGCCGGCACCGATGTCTCTTGCCGCTCCAGAGACAAGCGCTACCAGTCCCTCTAAACGATCCATAAACCTCGTCCTTGTAGGGAGTACAGCGTTGTCAGCAGGAAACGCTACCGCGAACGCTTGCAGGTGAGGTGATCGGCTGCCGTCCACTGCGGCTCTGCCGTCTGACTCGTCTGCCAATCGACGGTGAAAGCATCCTGCCCGGCGATGCTGTAGATGAAGCGATTCCAAGCGTAATGTACTTTCGGATCTGTGGAGACCGGTGAGGTCATGGTCAGGACGCTGCCCACCCATCCGTCGGAGCTTGAATAGGTCGCCGCCGCAAAGCTGTTTGCATCGAATTCAACGAGGCGGCTGTGCTCCGGATCGAAGCCGATGAGGTACTTTCCAGCGTACCCGGTGGCAGGAACGGTATCAACCTCGTCCAGCTCGATCCACTTTCCACCCAACACCACCTCGCCTGTAAATGTCGCTTCGTGCAGCTTGCCTGCGCGAAAAGACCCTTAACATGCCCATTTGCCCACGAACGTGAACGGAGCAGGCGGCAGTGCCGACAGCGGTGCGGTTTGGGCAGACGCACTCAAAGCTCCTGACAGGAGAAGAACCGCGGCCGCGGAGTATACAAAACGCATTGCATTCCCTTCTGTGCGCGTTGCCTCGAATCCGACTCACGCGTTAGCAATGATCTGGGAAGCAGGACACCAAGGCTCATCGGGAGCGTAGCACGACAATTCTCGCGACCAAACTGACTGCTCATCGGGAGCCTCCAACCTTGATGACAGGAGTCAGCGGCAAGCTCAAAGGAGCGCATAACGCATTTGCCTCAATGCGCATTTATTCATATTTCCACATTACGCATTTTCTACACTCCGATACTGTCATTCACGGCGACGGCGATCTCCTGCTCCGACCCAGGTAGCGCTCCGTGATCTGGATCGAGGAGTGACCGAGTAGGAACTTAATTTGCTCCAGATCACCACCAGCCTTGCGGCACAGCTTCGCGCACGTGCGCCGCAATCGTGAGCGCCAAAGTACTCGATTCCAATCTCCTTCGCCGCCTCCGTCACCACCGCCCAGATAGCCCAGTCGCTCAGGCTCTCCCCAACCTTGCCGCCCTTGCGGATGGAACGGAACAGCGGGCCTTCCTCGACCCTTCCTGCGTTCTGCCATGCATTGATGCCGATTTTCACCCATACCCGAACAGCTACGGTCCGAATGCGGCTACCCTTACCCCGAAGGTCCGCGGTGACCCAGCGGTTCTCGCGCATCTGTATGTCTTCCACGGTGAGAGATGCCAGCTCTCTTTTCCGCAGAGCGCACCCGACCAGGACCGCTAGGATGGCATAGTTCCGCTTGCCCTTAACCGTCGCGCGATCGGGAACAGCGAGGAGTTCCCTTGCCTGCTCCTTCGTGAGCCAGTTTCCAAGCCGGATTCCACTCTGCCGGAGGGCGGAACACCCGTCAGACTCGCCGCCTCATCTGCGGAGAGCAAACCATTACGCTTCGCTTCCGTGACCATCTTCCGCCCTGGAGGCCGAGGTGCTGGTGCTGGACGAGTTAGGCGCGGCTTGCCGGACCGATTGGGTGAGCGATATGATCGAGCACCTGCTCAACATCCGCTACAACGACCGCAAGACCACGATCATCACCACCAACCTACCCTACGCGCCCGCAGGGGTACCAGCTAGTCCGGCGCGTGCCGCCGCGCGGTCGGAAACGCTGGGCGACCGCATCGGCGAACGTATGCTTTCGAGGCTGGGCGAGATGTGCGTAGTAGTGGAGATGAACGGTTCAGATTATCGGCGGAGCCTGCAAGGCAAGGCGACTTTTGCCCCCTCCATGTCCGCTCGCGATCGTTCGCATGAGCGGTGAAACCGTCATGGCGAAGCCCGACAGCAAGGACAACCAGGGTAGAGACATCAGCTTCGATGCGTGAGGATGCGCCACCTCGACCAGGTCCATGCAGTCACGTCGCACAGCTTCCCAGGCTTCAGCGCTGGACGGTTGTTGCACAGCATCTTCAGCCGCCACGCCCGGTGGCAGTACACGAATCTCACCTACTCACTCACACGTAGCGGTCGGTCACTCACCACATCTAGATTGAGCCTCAACCTCCAGGTTCCGTCAGATCCAATTCTGCAAAGGTAGATCGTAAGTTCCGAGAACTCGCGCCACTTCTGCTTAACACGGCAGGCGGCAACGCCGCCGTTTAGGTCTTGCCAGAGGACGTGCTGGCGCGTGCGCAACAGATGCTGGCATGGCAAGATGCCTTCCGAGGTCGACAGCAGTGGTTGAGCTCCAGCCATTAACAGTCCTCCATGACTTCGGGCCCGCCGCAGAGACAGCGACCGCAGCGCTTCGGCTCTGGAGTCGGTCTGATCTCTCGGGCATTTCACGCGTGATCGACGCCAGAGGTCGTGGTCATTTTGTCACCGGGCTCATAGGCGAAGGCCGATCAGCCGCAAGCGTACCGTGTTCGAGGCCCCGCTCCGTCGCTATGCAATTGCGAGCTGGTGGGAGCGGGTTGAGGTTGTTGCATTGCCACCGCGTCTGTAAATACGCGGTGGCTTTCCGGGGCCTCTCGAAGCCGAGACGTCTTGAAACTTTGGAACAGCTTTCGCTATCGTTTCGCTTGCTGCTGTTCTCCTCTGCTTGAGGGGGAAATGTATGCGAGCTGGCATGAACCAGTTTCACGGTGAAGTACGACCTTCGGCAGACGGGTCAGGATCGCATTGCCCGGAGCCATAAGAAGCTTTCAGGTTGACCTCGACCTCAAGCGAAGTACATGATCGCTTCGTCAGAGATTTGTTTGACCGCACCATCACGAAGACACCTTGTAAGCAACCGCACCAGTACGTCACTGCAGAGCTGCCATTAGCCGACCATACCCGCGTGGCTCGTGTGCGAAAAAGTGGGAGCTGATCAGACGGACCTCATCCGGTTCTTCCTCGAGATGGCTCTTCCGATTCTTCAGACACCCCGGATGACTTCCGGCCAGTGCTGGAAGCCCTCGTGACGAGGTGAGGACACAAAGGGAAACGGAAGTGAGGAAGCGGGGCCGGTCCG
>CAXTRU010000015.1:0-20855 GCA_964246665.1 uncultured Acidobacteriaceae bacterium | reverse complement strand
CAGGAGCAGGCGTCCCTGTGGGACTACAGCGACGACTTCGACCTTGGTGCGCTGGACCTGCTGGCTTTCCTCGTCGCAGCGGCGCTATTCCTCACCCGGCAGTCGGAGCGCGAGTTTCTGTGGTTTGCGCTGCTGGTGCTCGGGCAAGGAGCCTTCCACCTCGTCCGCGCCTGGGACTTCCTGCACAGCGGCAACCTGCTGGGGTATGAGCTGGTGGAGACCGCCTTCCAGACCTTGTTCCTGGCGTCGGCCCTGCTCTTCTTCCGGACGCTGTTTCATGGCAAGTGGACCAACGCCTTCGTCTTCGCGCTTGTATGCTGCGGGCTTTCGGCCCTGGTGGCGCCGCTCACCTGGATGGGCGCGATCTCGGTTGCGCAGGAAAATCTGTTCACCATCCTTTTCCTTCTTCCGGTCTTTGGCTGGATCCTGTTGTTCGTGCGTCAGCAGGCCGGGCGCAAGCAGCCCGACGCACGCGTGTTGCGCCTGCCCATCGCCTTCCTGATCCTGTCGCACCTCTACAGCCAGGTGGTCTGGACGCTGCAGACCTTCGGCTACGTATGGTTCAGCAGCTTCACCCCCCGCTGGCGCCATCCCTTCTACTTCACCTTGGACGATCTGGCCGAGGCGATCTTCCTGCTGGCCATGCTGGTGATCCTGTTGCGGCGCTTTGCCCTGCGCAGCCGCGAGCAGGATCGCGTGGAGTCAGAGATTGAAGCTGCCCGGTCGGTGCAGCAGGTGCTCGTGCCGGAAACGCTGCCGCGCATCGCGGGGCTCTCGATCGGCACGGCCTACCACCCCGCGCAGGAGGTCGGCGGCGACTTCTTCCAGATTCTTCCGCTCAACTCCGGGGAAACGGTCATCGTCATCGGCGACGTTGCCGGCAAAGGCGTGCCCGCCGCGCTGCAGGTGTCGCTGGCTGTGGGCACGCTGCGCACCTTGGTCGAGACGACGGCCTCGCCGGCCCAGGTGCTTGCCGGCCTGAACCGTTCGCTGCAGGGCCGCAGTGCCGGGTTCACCACGTGCCTTGCGCTGCACTTTTCTGCCGACCGCACGGTGCTCACCTTCGCCAACGCCGGCCACATCGCGCCCTACGTCAACGGCTTTGAGCTGCGTACGGAGCCGAATCTGCCGCTCGGCCTGGTTCCCGACATCGTCTTCGACGAGGTACGGTACGCCCTCAGCGAGGGTGACCATCTGACCGTGCTCACAGACGGCGTGCCCGAGGCGATGCACCACCGCGAACTCTTCGGCTTTGAACGTACCGGCCTAATCAGCCGGCAACCGGCAGCGGAGATCGCCGCCGCCGCCCGCACCTTCGGGCAAACCGACGACATCACCGTGCTGACCATCGACATTGTGGCTGTGCCGGCGTCACACACCGAGCAGTTGCAACCAGCGCTGCAGCCTGCCTGATCTAGGTTTGGGCCGCGAAGCGCACCGATTGGCTCGATATACCGGGCCGCTCCAACATGGCTCGCATGGTGCAGGCCCGGTCGCGCCAGGTGTTGCTGCGGCTAGCTTCCCACCGGGCTGCGCGCCAGCCGTCATCGAAGCGGCGGTCCCGCAGAGCAGCCAAAACCTCAGCGGCCTCGCCGGCATCCCGGACCAGCTTGAGTAACGGCTCCTTGCTGCGCAAGGCGAAAACCGCAGTGGTCGCCAGGATGGGATGGCAGGCTGCGAGGTGATCGTAAAAGCGCGTGCTGGAGCCGGAAAACGTGGGCTCCCGCAGGTTGTACGGCAACACCGCGACGTCCACGCCACGCGCAAAGTGGAACAGCTCCGTATACGGCTGCGACCCGGCGAAGGTAGTGCGTTCGTGCCGCATGACCCACATGCGTGCCCTGCGCTGGCGCCGGTCACGGATCGGCATCTGCGTGGAGCCTACAAAGAGCCAGTGGAGCCACGGCGCTCGGCGCAGAAGCTCCGCCACGAACAGCCAATCGGTATTCTCCGCCAGGTTGCCGATGACGCCCGCCAAGGGCCGTGGCAGATCCGTGAAGGGAGCCGGCAACGGCGCGGCTCTCAGCAGTGGTGCGGGCAGAAGGCTGCGAACACCCGTGGCATTGGGCAGAACAACACACTTTTCCGCCGGGCAGCTTGCCTGTGTTTGCAGGTACTCGGCGATACGCGTCGAGTTTGGGTACACCTTCCGAGCCACCCGGCAAAGGCGCTCGTCCAGCTTGCGGACGCGGTCATATGAAGATCGGCTGTAGCGCGCCACCAGGTCTGCCAGCCAGTACACCACCGGACCGGGCCAGCGCTCGGCAACAGGAGCAAAGAACGGCGTCGTACATACGAGGACCGAGTACTTTGGATCGGCGGCTTGCCGAGCGATGCGCTCCGTCAGGCTTGGCCCCAGCGGGACAAGCGACGCGATCGGGAACCGCGCATACCCACGCAGGAGCGGGAAGGTGCGAATGCGCAAGCGCGTTCCGGGATGAGTTCGTTCCGTCTCTTGAAAGCTGTCGTCCGCTGAGAAGAGCCGGCGTACCGGCTCCCACAGAATGACGGGAACAAACTCGGAAAGCGCCGCTGCAAACTCAAGATCCAGCGTGTCGGACAACTGCAGGACGTTCCAGATCTCGTTCGCATCTTGGACCTGGGTCAAACGCACAGCGGCATTATGCTTGACGCGTGTGAAAGCCAAATGCCGCGTTGAGAAAACGCGGAGATACGCGTTGGGTCGCCGGTCTCCCAGCGTTGACTAGCGCCAAAAGTCACCGTTCCCTCTACTCGGCCGTGCGCACCGTCACCCATCGGCGCCCCAGGTACAGCTTCACCGCCCCAGGCTGATCTGCGACCACCTGCAGCGGTCGTGGGCGCCGCAGACCCGTGTCGGTCTGCACCGGGCCTTCCCCGATGCTGTGATCCCCAAGATCCATCAGCAAAAAACGCTCACCGACGAAGCCTCCGCCGTAGGCTCCGGGCCGCAGCGTGACATCTCCAAAGCGCACCGGGCCTTCGGTGACGACATAGAACTGATAGCGCTCCTGGACGGAGCTGGCGTACCCGGAGCTGTCCACGAGCGACACCCAGAAGATCGCGCCGTTCCCAAACTTCGTACCACCCGCATTGCGCGTTTGCAGCGGAGCCGTGCGGCCGGCGAAGTATACCGACGGCGGCAGCAGCGTCGTCATCTTTTCCGCTGTGAACGGCACGCCAGGGCCTGCTTCCGCCGCAGACGATGCCTTTTGCGGCGCTGCTTGAGCCTTGGCAGGGCCGTTTGTCAAGCCACCGAACGCAAGCACGCTGCACGCCAGCAGCCCGATCCCCAAACCCCGTTGCGCTGCTCTGGTTATCACGTGTATCTCCTCATTTTTTAGCGGATTGGGACCGCAAGTCCCTTGCCTTCGGTGATCGTGTACAAGCCGTCAATCTTCTTCGGGGCCGGTATCACTTCCGTCCGTCCGCTGGGCCAGCGAACCTCGATCTTTTCAACCGCCGTTGCGGTGCCGAGGCCGAAGTGCGGACGCTGGTCAGGACTGGAGGCATAGCTGCCCCCAGCGATCACGTCGGCACGCTGGCGAAAGCCGTTCGCGGTGACCCAAACGGTGGCGCCGATGGCATCCCGCGGGCTCCCCGGCTTGCCGGCCTGCGTTGCCGGGGCGCCCACCAGCTTGAAGGCGATCCAGTGGTTGTCATTCTTGACGACATTGCGGAACAGCGAGGGCGTGCTGTCCATGTTGTTCACCACTACATCGACATGCCCGTCGTTAAAAAGGTCGCCATAAGCCATGCCGCGGGCCGGCGCGACCTTTGCCAGCGCCGTACCCTCCACCGCCGGCATCAGCTTCAGCTTGCCACCCTCGTTGCGGAACAGCAGCGGACGTTGCGCCCAGGTGGTGCCCCAGTTTTGCTTATCGGCTTGCGGGTACACGTGGCCGTTGACAAACATCAGGTCGAGCCAGCCATCGTTGTCGAAGTCGAAGAAGCTTGTGCCCCAGCCGAGGAACGGGATCGTCAACTCAGCGATGCCTTCCTGGTACGCCACATCGGTGAAGTTCGCGTCGCCATCGTTGCGGTACAGCGGCTTGTAGTCGTCAGAAAATGTGGTGTTGTAGATGTCGATGCGGCCGTTGTGCGTGAGGTCGCCCGCAGCGATGCCCATGCTCGCGGTTTCGCGACCGCTCTCGTTCAGCGCGTAGCCGCTGGCGAAACTGGCGTCTTCAAAGGTGCCGTCGCCCTTGTTCAGGTACAGGTAGTTCGGCGTGGAGTCATCCGCGACCAGCAAGTCCGGCTTGCCGTCGCCGTTGACGTCGATAAACAGCGATGCCAGCCCATAGAAGTGACTTTTGTCGCTCACGCCGGCCTGCTCGCTTACGTCGGTAAACGTGCCGTCGTGATTGTTGTGGAAGAGGTGATCGGCCTCGCCGTGCAGCCCATGCGGACCGCACATCACGCGCACACCGCGAAACTCACAAAAGCTCTGTGGGGTAGAGGCGCTGCTCGCGCGTACCAGGTTGTCCACCTTGATATAGCCCGGTACAAACAGGTCCAGGTAGCCGTCGCCGTCAAAGTCACCCCAGGTGGCGCCGGTCGACCATGCGCCCACGGTGACGCCTGCCTTTTCCGCCACGTCGGTGAATGTGCCGTCGTGGTTGTTGTGGTATAGCCGGTTTTTGCCGAAGTTGGAAACGTACAGGTCGGGCCAGCCGTCGTTGTCGAAGTCCCCGACCACGGCGCCGAAACCCCAGCGATCGTTCGCCACGCCCGCCTTCGCGGTCACATCCGTGAAGGTTCCGTCATGATTGTTATGGAACAGCGCCGCATGCGGTGGCTTTGCCTTGCCCTCTTCCGCGTCGTAATCGGAGCCGTTTACCAGATAAATGTCGAGCCAACCATCATTGTCATAGTCCAGCAGCGCGACCCCGGAGCCGACCGTCTCCGGAATCGTCGCTTTGGCCGCCGAGCCCATGTGGTGCGTCCAGGTGGCCAACCCCGAGGACTGCGCTGTGTCTTTGAAGAGAACCGGGCCGGTTGCGACAAAACCGCCCGCGGTGATGGGGCGTTGCTGCGCGTCAAGAATGGCCGGATGTGCCCCGCCTGTGGACGAGCCGCTGCCCTGCGCCGACTGCGATCCTTCGGTCGGGCGCTCCGCCTGCTTTTCCAGCGGCGACGGGTTCGGGCTCTGCGCCATCGCAGCGAACCCGACCCGACAAACAACGACCAGACAAAGAAGAAGACGTGCCGTACCGAGCCAACGTGCCATGGAACCCTGCATCACCTGTATTGCCCTTATCATCGCCTACGCCGGACCCATTGCGCTATCGCCCACCGGCACTTGGGGCGATCGGCGCGTTGGAGGACGTCGGCGGCGTCGCTTCTTTGCTGGCAGGCAAAGCCACTGGGCCGGCAGTGTGCTTCGGATCGAGATCATGCGTGTGCCACGGCACGGTCTCGTTGGCCAGATCGGTGTGCTTGCGCAGGAACTCCAAGGCAAAGGTGCTGGCCATGGGGTCGTCTTTCTGATCGGCGAAGTACGCTGCCTCTTTGGCCGCCTGGTCCTTGATCCCCAGCCGGCGGCAAAGGATGGACAGGTTGTAGTGCGCGGCAAGGTCGTCCGGATCGATGGCCTGTAACGCCATGTACTGGTCGTAGGCGTCTTTGTAGTTGTGCTGCTGATAGAGCGAGAAGCCCAACTCACGATGCGCGTCTTTGGAGCGCGGGAAGGCCTTGAGCACCTCGTTGAGATCTTTGATCGCAAGGTCCAGATTGCCCTCGTTGCGCTCCACCAGGGCGCGGTAGTACAGCGCACGGGCGTTGTTGGGCGCGAGTTCGAGCGCCTTGGCAAGATGCGGCCGCGCCTCGCTGTAGCGCTCCCACTGAATCTCCACGATCGCCATGTTGGTGAACGCGTCGGCGTAGTCGGGCCGCAGCTTGGCGACGTGTTGGAACGCTGCCAGCGATGCCTGGTACTGCTGCGCGTCCAGCAGCGCAATGCCGTAGTTGTTCCAGCGCATCCACTCCTTGATGTCGCTGTCGGTGGGCGGCACCGGCGCGTTATCGCCGACCTTGATTGTGCGGCTGACCGAGATCATGTCGACCACAGGCTCGGGATAGTGATCCTTGGCCATGGTGAAGTCGAGGAAGTGCTGGTCGAAGCGGCGATATCTGATGGTCGCCGTCACGGTGACTGCGCCCTGCGCAGCGGCCGGCATCCGGAAGGTGTAGCGCACCAGCTGCGATCGACCGGACTGGATGGAGTTGTTATAGGCGACAACCCGGTTATCCCACACCTGATGGAGGTCGTTGATGCCGCCCTTCGCGTTGATGAGCCGGTTGGTGAAGCTGTGGGCCCGCTCGTCGAGGTCGCCCGAGGGCTTCAGGAAGCCGCTCTCCGCCAGCACCTTGCCCTCGGCGTCCTTCACTGTGAAATTCACCCACGACTCATACATGTCGCGCTGCTCAGGCACGTGGCTGTGCGCGATGCCCTTGTTCTGAATGACGACATCGGCGGTGAGCCGCTCGCCGGGTGCCACCGTGTACTTCGTCAAACCAAGCGGGGCCACGAGTGCCGTGGGGTCGCCCTCATGCGCATCGCGTTCCAGCGCGAACAAGTCCACGTTGAAGACGTTGGTCTTGAGGAACTGCAGGATGCGCGCCGACTGCTGGGTATATCCGTAAACCGCCGGAATGAGTGTGTTGCCCCCTAGCCAGCGATGCGACGCAAACTTTCCATTCTTGGCGCCTGGGTCGCGGTCCGTGCCAACCCCGGTGAGCGCTTCGCGCTGCATGTGGCACGTTTGGCAGGTGGAAACGGAGTCCTTCACGTAGAAGGGCAAAGGCGACTGCTTGGCGTACGAGGAGGCCTGCCACTCGTCGTAGACCGAAAAGGCGCGGAGCCACTTGTAGCCGTTCAGCTCGCGTGGCAGCGCGGCCTTGTGGCAGCTCGCGCAGAACTCCGGCGTGCGATAGAAGTCCTTCATCACCGCCTTGGAGTGGCGGTCGAGGTGTGCCAGGATCTCGGCATCCGTCACGGGACGCGTGATGGGCGCGCCACTTTCATCCACCAACACCGCCGGCACACCCATCACGTAACTTCCTGTGCCGCGTGTGGTGACCTTCTGGATGGAATGGCACACCGAGCAGGTGATGCCGTCGGCGTCATAGGGATGGCTGGTGGGCTTGCCTGTGGTTAGCTGGCCGGATAGCACGGCGATCGGATCATGGCAGCCTTCGCAGTGACGCATGTACTCGGTGCCTTTTTCCGCCTTCAGCAGCTGAACGTTGCGCTGGTACCACGTGGGCCGGTTGGAGTTGGCATGGGCCGACTCCCGCCACTGTGCCTGCGCGGCCTGATGGCAATGCCCACAGTACGCGGCGGTCGGGAAAGCCGTAGGCTCAACGAACTGCCCTGTATCCGTGGTGGCGTTTGACGGCAGAAACGGGGTGCCCGCGCCGAACTTGTAGGTGTAGTACGCGGCCACCTTGGACTGATAGATCTGCCGCTGGTCCTTGCCCGCCTGCTCGTCAGTGCCGGCGCGCACGCCCTTCCGCATGGCCGCCGCGGACAGCAAAAGTAAAACCACCGTGCATACCGCACGTACCGGCCACCGAACAAGAACGGATTGGATTGTCGTACGTTGCATGCACACCGAGCCGATATCCTGGGCAGCCCCCTTGCGTTCTTGGGCATCCGTTCCCTGTTGATCAGCGGTTGCAGTGTAGCGAAAAAAGGGGATGTCTGGCCATCATTTTTCTTCCCCTTTTGTTCGCCTTTAATATGTCCATCGTTCGATGGATCTGCATCTAGTTCTACAGGCGCACAAGGGTCACCAGAAACGACCTGAGACGCCTGACGGATCGGTAAAGAACACAGCGGAATGAAAGAGGCGACGGATGGCTGAACGCACAATTGAACGGGACGAGCCCGTGATGGACGAACAGGGCGAGGCACTACGGCGGGCCATGGAGCGTGCCGAACGCGCGGAGGCCGAGCTGGCCAAGCTGAAATCGCATCCAGCCGGATCGTCGCAGCCTGCCGGCTCTACGAAACCGCAGGAACAAACCGAAGCCCATGCCGACAACGGCCATCTCGTGGAGCCGGGCTCCCTGGACAAGAGCAAGCAGCCGGCGGCGCAGTCGCCCGAAGGCCACGCTGTGGGTGAGCCCGAGACGCGGGGCATTGCGGCCCTGCGCGAAGACAGCATGATGGCGCACCTGCTGGACGCACTGGAGCAGGGCCAGGACATCGGACACTACGGCCGGCTGACCTTCGCCATGATCGCGCGCCACTTTCTCAGCGACGATGAAGTGCTTGCGGAGCTGACCAAGGATCGCGACTTCTCGGAAGAGGAGGCCCGCCAGATGTTGGTGCAGGTGGAAGGCCGGGACTACTCGCCACCGCGTCGTGAGCGCATCCTGGAGTGGCAGGCCGAGCAGGAGTTCAACATCATCCCGAACCGGCACGACCCTGACTGCGGCAACGTGTACAAGTCGCTGCGCTTCCCGAAGGAAACGTACAGTCACATCGGCCACTACCAGGAAGAGAAGGCCGAAAGCTAACGGCATCGCCTGCGGCCGGAACGTAGAATGGGGAGATGTACCTTCCGGCCGTTCCTCACCTTCACTACCTCTGGCTGGTCGCGGCCTCCACGATCGCCGGTGTAATGAATGCCATGGCGGGCGGTGGATCCTTTATCTCGTTTCCGGCGATGCTCGGCGTGGGCGTCGCTCCCGTCCAGGCCAATGCGACCAACACCGTCGCGCTTTGGCCCGGACAGTTAACCTCGTTAGCCACGCTGCGTGGGGATGTGCGTCGCGACCTGCTGCCGACTGTGCTGCTCACCTGCGTTGCCGGCGGCATTACCGGCGCTGAGGTCCTGCTGCATACACGGCAGCGCACGTTTCTGCACATGATCCCGTGGCTCATGCTGGGCGGCACGCTCATCTTCGGCATCTCGGGTCCGGTGTCGAAGTGGTTGCGCACGCGTGCCGGTGAGTCCCACACCGAGCAGGAGCGGCGCCTGCCCTTGCTCCCGCTTGCGCTCTCCCTGTTCCCTGTCACGTTTTATATCGGCTACTTCGGTGCTGGTGGCGGCTTCATGGTGATGACTGTGCTTGCGTTGTTCGGCATGGAAGAGATGCATACGCTGAATGCGATGAAGGTGGTTGCGGCGTGTGCTTCCAATCTGTGCGCCATCTGCACCTTTATCGTCCGCGGCGCCATCGAATGGCGCTTCTGCGTCATCAGCATGTTGTTTGCAGCGGCCGGCGGCTACATCGGCGCACGGTTCGCCCGCAGGGTCAACGGCGATGTGCTGCGCGCGATTGTTGTCGTTACCGGATGCGTCATTGCCGGTTACTTCTTTTGGCGGCAAGGGCAGGCGTAACGCGGCCGACGCAGGCCGCAGAAGGGATCTACGTGTATGAGTCATGATGGTGTTCGTCTTGTGTCAGCAGAAGAGGCCGCGGCTGATCGAGCGCGCGAGCAGCGCCGGCTCTCCGGCGAGGCCGTGCGCCCAGCCAAGGTGCGCGTGGACAAAACGGGCGGCACAGGCATGACGATCGAGTGGCGCGATGGCCACCAAAGCCACTGGAGTTTTCGCTGGTTGCGCGATGCGTGCCCGTGCGCCACCTGCCATGAGGCTCGTGAAAACGAAGGGCGAGCACCGGGTGTCGCCAAAGCAAAGCCGAAGACGTTGCTGCCGATGTACGAGGCGCCGCCTTTGCCCACCGAAATCGAACCGATCGGCAAATACGCGATCAAGTTCCACTGGAACGACGGGCACGAGGCTGGGCTGTACTCGTGGGATTACCTGCGCAATACTTGCGATTACGAGCTTCGGCGGCAGCAGGCGGAAGCCGCGCAGACTACGCCGCAGGGAGCTCCGGCGTAGCCGCCAGCAGCTGCTGCGTGTAGGCCTCGCGTGGGTGCTCGCACACCTGTTGCCACGTGCCTTCTTCCACAAGCCTGCCCTTTTGCAGCACCGCGACGCGGTGGCACAGGTAGCGCACCAGCGGCATGGAGTGCGAGATGAACAGGCACGTCAGCCCATGGCGCGCCTGCAAATCGCGCAACAGATTGATGACCTGCGCCCCCACCGAAACATCGAGCGCACTCACCGGCTCATCGAGCACGAGGAACTCCGGCCGCAGGGCAAGCGCGCGGGCGATGTTGATGCGCTGCCGTTGACCACCGGAGAAGGCATGCGGGTAGCGGCCCAGCGCCGAAGCCTCCAGCCCCACCTCGCCCAGCAACGACACCAGCCGTTGCTCGATGCCCTCGGGTGGCCGCTCGCCGTGAATTTTGTACGGCTCTGAAAGGGCCTGACGCACGGTCATGCGTGGGTCCAGCGCGGCGTAGGGATCCTGAAAGACGATGGCCAGTTTGCGGCGAAGACGGCGCATCGCTCGCGCCTTCAGCGTGAGCAGATTGACCTCGTGCGGCACTCCGTCCTTAACGGCTTCGCGATAGATTACGGTGCCGCCGGTCGGCTCGATCAAGCGCAACATCATGCGCGCCACGGTGCTTTTACCCGAGCCGGATTCGCCGACCAGCCCCAGCGTTTCACCGCGCCGCACCGTTAACGACACCCCGTGGACAACGGTGGCAGGCCCATACGCTTTTACCAGGTTGCGCGCTTCCAGCAGCGGTAGATCGGCACTTGTTGCCTCAAGCGGGGAACTCACCTCACCAGAGTACCGAAGCCGTGTGTCTTCAATAGAAGACCCAGATTGCCTGGCGGTTTACTGGCCCTTGGACATCAACAACCGACCAACGCCGGCTAGGTGTTTTCGGTGAAGATCAACTTCCATCCCTGATCGGTCTTTTCAAACACCTCAGTGAAGTTCCCTTCAGCATCACCGCCGTTTTTGCGGTTGCGCGACAGGCGATAGCGGCCCAAAGCGAGGGCAAAGTTCGGCCCTAGTTCGCGCACCTCCACCGAGCTCTGCTCCAGCGTTCCCATGGCGTCCCTGTTCGGGAAGCTCGCACGATACGCGGCCCGAATCGCCGGCAAACCACGCACCGGTCCATTCAGGATGGCCTCGGTATCGCCGGCATCTTTGAACTGGGCGAGATAACCATCGAGGTCGCCCTTGTTCCAGGCGTTCTCCTGCGCGATCACGACCTTGGTGACGTCAAGCTGCTCACGGGTCGCCGTGTACAACTGACCCTGCGTCTGCGAGAGCGCAAAGGTTGTGCAACAAAACAAGAAGCTGACAAGAGCCGAAACGCTGCGCATCGGTGAGCACGTCCTCGTTTTCACCATCATAAGACGCGCCTCCAAGCCACCGCGACGGCTAAACCGTGCGAGTCACTTCGTCGCGGTTGTGTCATCGCGAACAATCTTCCATCCCCCGGCGGTCTTTTCCAGCACCAGCAGGAAGTAGCCGTTCGCATCGCCTCCGCCCGCGGCTGTGCGCTGCAGATGGAAGTGTCCCGTGGCCGTGGCGAAGCGCTCGTCAAGGGGCTGCACGGCAAGCTGGGAAAAGCTGAGCGTACCCATGGCAGCGCGCGTGGGGTAGTGCGCCTTGTAGCCCGCAAGCATGCCCGCATAGCCATGCTGCACCGTGCTGCCCAGGAACAGGATGTCCGGTGAGTTCTTGTAGCCGGACGCGAAAGCGTCGAGATCACCGCGGTTCCAGTCAGCGGCCTGCCGCGTGAGCAAATCGAGGATCGCCGCAGAGGGCTCTTGCGCCGGGGCGGCAACCGGCATCGCAAGAGCGAGAGCAACCAACACGTCGGGACCGCGCATCGCGCCTCCTCCACGGCAGGGCGCCGCGGAACTAGAATCTTCTCATGTCGACACGCCAGATCCACGCTGTTTGCACGCTTGACTGCCCGGATTCCTGCGGCGTTGTTGTGACCGTGGATGAGTTAGGCGGCCGCGCCGTCAAGCTGCAGGGCGACCCGGCACATCCGGTGACGCGTGGCTTTCTTTGCGGCAAGGTAGCGCGCTATCTGGATCGCGTGTACGCGCCTGACCGGCTGCTCCACCCCATGCGCCTCAAACCCGGTGTGCCCAAGGGACCGCTTGCGCATGGAACTGAGGCTGATGCCTTCGAGCGTATCTCCTGGGACGAGGCGCTGGACGTCATCGCCAGGCGTCTGCAGGCCATCAGCGACGAGCACGGCCCCGAAAGCATCCTGCCCTACAGCTACGCGGGAACGATCGGGCAACTTGGCTACGCTTCGATGGATCGGCGGTTCTTTCACCGGCTCGGGGCCTCACAGCTTGACCGCACCATCTGTGCCTCGGCCGGAACCGCCGCGCTGAAGGGTGTGTACGGCACGCGGCTGGGAACGGTGCCGCAGGACTTCGCCGAGGCGGGCCTGGTCATCGCGTGGGGCGCCAACATCCACGGCAACAACATCCACCTTTGGCCTTTCATCGAAGAAGCTCGCCGCAAGGGTGCGCGTCTGGTGGTGATCGATCCATACAAGACCCGTACAGCGGCGCTGGCCGATGATTGGCTGCCGATTCGTCCGGCAACCGATGGTTTGCTGGCACTTGCCATGATGCATGTGCTCTTCCGCGATGGACTCGCCGATGAAATCTACTTGCAGGCGTGCGTCGACGACTGGCAAGCCTTGCGCGACTTTGCCCTACGCCCCGAGCACACACCGGAGTACGCCGCGACGATCACGGGCATCCCGGCAGATACCATCGAGCGGCTTGCGCGCATGTACGGCGAGGCCGGCCGTGATGGCCGCGCGCCTGCGGTGATCCGGGTGAATTATGGCATCCAGCGCAGCGAGAATGGTGGCACAGCCGTCCGTGCCGTTGCCACGCTGCCGTTAGTTACCGGATCGTGGCAAAAGCGTGGCGGCGGGTTGCTGCTGTCGACGTCGGCGGCGTTTCCGTTCAACTCCGCGGGGCTGCAGATGCCGGAACTGATGCACGCAAGCCCGCTTGGCCGGCCCGCCCGCACCGTCAACATGAATGAACTTGGGCTTGCCCTGAACGAGTTCGATGCTCCATCCGTGAAGGCCTTGTTCGTCTATAACAGCAACGCCGCCGCGGTCGCTCCCGATTCGAATCAGGTGCTTGCAGGGCTGCGCCGCCCTGACCTGTTCACCGTGGTGCATGAGCAGTTCTTTACGGACACAACCGACTACGCGGACATCGTCCTGCCGGCGACAACGTTTTTGGAACACAAAGAACTGATGGGTGCGTACGGGCACACGCTGGTGCAGATCTCTGATCGAGCCATCGAGCCGTTGGGCGAGGCGCGCTCGAATGTTTGGCTCTTCGGTGAACTCGGCCGCCGTATGGGCTTCCGCGAGACCGCCTTCGAGGAGCGCGAAGAGGAGTTAATCGCCCAGGCACTCGATACCGAGCACCCGTACTTTCGCGGAGTCACCGTCGCCACGCTGGGCGCTGAAAAACAAATCCCCCTCGCGCTGCCTCGCAACGCACGGGGCGAGGCGCTGCCCTTCAGCGATGCGAGTTGGTTCCAGACTGCGAGCGGGAAGGCAAACATTCTCCCGTTGCCGGCCTGGGTGCCCGCGACCGAATCACGCACGGCTGTACGCGGCGCGTATCGAAGGCCGGAGCTGACGCATACGCGTACGCCGCTACAGGAACAGATGTCCTTTCCGCTCGAGTTCCTTTCGCGCAAAGCCGACAACTTCATGAACACAACGTTCGCGAACCTGCAGACGCATCAGGGGATGGAGCGGCGCACCGCCGGCGTTCTGGAGATGCACGCTATGGACGCCGAACCGCGGCAGATCCGCAGCGGCGATGCCGTTGAAGTCTTCAATCAGCGAGGGCGCATCGAGCTGGTGGCACGTGTTGGGCAGAGCATCACGCCCGGTGCCGTAGCGGCGCGTTTGGATTGGCAGAAGCTTTCGCCGGAGAATCAAAATGTGAACGCGCTCACAAGCCAGCGCTTAACGGACATTGGCGGCAGTGCGACGTTCTACTCGGCTCTTGTTGAGGTCGCACGCGTTCACCCCGTCGCAGCGGACTGACGGCGGAGCGAAGCCAAAACAAAAGAGGCGCCGCAGCGCCTCTTTCGTTATTGCTACAGGTAAAGCTAGCGGCCCGGCGCTGCGGCGGCGGCTGCACGGTTTTCCTGGGCAGAAAGCGAGGTCAGGATCTGATCCGTCCGCTTTTCTTCCTCAAGCGACTGCTCCAACAAGCTGGCGTGCCGATCGTAGCCAAGGATGCGTGCCCAATCGCGGGCTGCCCCGTAGGACGCGATCTCATAATGCTCGATCTTCTGTGCGGAGGCAAGCAGGCCGGCATCGCGCACCGGGCCCTCGCTGGACTCGCGGGTGATGTTGGCGCCGGAACCGATCAGCGAAGCACAGACCGGGTCCTTCTTGTCATCCGCATCGCCGGTCAGGTCCTGCAGAATCTCCTGCAAGCGCTGTGCCTGGACGCGCGTCTCTTGCTGGTGCGTCTTGAAGGCCTGGATGAGTTGGCTGTCCTGCGTGTGTTCGATCATGGTCTCAAGTCCAGCCACGATCTGGTTCTCGGTGGAAAGCAGATACTGCAACTGGCCGGTGTACAGCGACCGGAGATCGTCGTAGTCATTCGGTGTGATGAAGCCCATATGCATCCTCGGGAGGGGGGTAGTTACCACCTGCACATAGGAGGCCAGATTCGGCGCAGATGTTGCCGCCGCGGAGTGCAGAATCGAGGCACTCTGCCCGCTGTCCGCTAGAATGGCCGCACACACCCATGGCACTGTACGCGATCGTTCTGGGCATCATTGTGGTCACGCTGCTGAGCGTTTCGCTGGCGAGGCTGGGCAAGGTAAAAACCAAAGCCGACTACCTGGTTGCCGGGCGCAGCCTGGGCGCGTTTGTGCTTGTGTTCACCCTGCTCTCTAGTTGGATCGGCTCAGGTTCTCTGCTCGGCGGCGCTGAAAATGCCTACAAGCACGGCTTCCCTGCCCTATGGCAGGCAGGCGGCGGATGGGCGGGCCTCCTGCTGATCTACTTTATCGCGCCGCGTGCCCGGAAGTTTGCGCAGTTCACCATCCCCGATCTGCTGGAGGCGCGTTACAACCAGACCGCGCGCGTGCTGGGCGTGATCGCCGTCCTGTTCACCTATACCGCGATCACCAGCTACCAATTCATCGGCGGCGGCGACATCCTGCACCTCATCTTTCCGCAGATCACCGCCGTGTCGGGCCAGTACATCCTTGCGGGCTTTGTGATCCTGTTCACGGCGATTGCGGGCATGAGTTCCGTGGCGTACATGGACGTCGTCATCGGCCTGCTGGCCACGTTCACGATGATCGCGGCGCTGCCCGTGCTGGCGCATATGGCCGGCGGCTGGCACGCCATCCGCGCTTCCCTGCCGGCAACGCACTTCCAGGTGCTCGGCGACTTTACGCCCGCCACCGCTGCCGAACTCTTCTTGCCCACATGCCTGCTCATGCTCGGCAACCAGGCGATGTACCAGAAGTTCTTCTCCGCCAAAAGCGAGCGCGATGCCTCGCGTGCGGTTGTGGGGTGGATTGTGGGTACGGTCATCCTGGAAACCATCATCGTGGGGATCGCCGTGGTCGGCTCGGCACTGTACCGCGGCGGTGAGGTCGCACAACGCCCGCGCGAGGTGCTGGCCTATACGGCTGTGCATGCCTTTCAGGGCGGCAACACAGGTTGGACGTACACAACACCCCGAGCCACGCACTATGTTCCGCTTAGCTTGCTGAGCCTGCTCGGCGCACTGCTGGTCGGGGCCATCTTCGCGAAGGTCGTTTCCACCGCAAACAACTACCTGTTCTCCCCGGCAACCAACCTGATCAACGATGTCTTCGTTCGCTACGTGAAGCCCGATGCCCCGCAAAGGGAGGTGCTCCTCATCTCGCGCGTGCTGGTGGTGGCGCTCGGGTTGTGGGCGCTGTGGCAATCGCTGGGCACCACCAGCGTGCTGAAGAAGAGCCTGTACGCCTACACGATCTACTCGGCTGCGTTGACGCCGGTGATCCTTGCGGCATTCTTTTGGCGACGCGGCACGGCTGCCGGTGCGGTCAGCTCCATCGCGGCCGGCACGGTGCTCACGGTGAGCTGGGATGCCTTAGCGCCACATTTGCCCACATGGCTTGCACAACGCGATCCCATTCTGCCGGCCCTGCTGGTGTCTGTCTGCGCGCTTGTCGTTGTGAGCCTTTCGACACGTCCGCCCGACGCAGCCCACCTCGCCTCGCTCAACGAAGCGTAGACCTGCCTCTATCCACAAGCAGCCGCGCACGGGCCGCTATGCTGGATGCATGGAGACCAAGCAAGGACAAAGCGTGGCGGTGTTTTGCGCTGCCGCGGAAGGCGCACGGCCGGCGTATCGCGAGACTGCCCGCGCGCTCGGGCAGGCATTGGCACAACGCAACATCGGCCTCATCTACGGCGGTGCGGACATCGGCCTCATGGGCGCGGTCGCCGATGCGGCGTTGGCCGGCAACGGTCGTGTGGTGGGCGTCATCCCGCATGTGCTGATCGATAAAGAAATCGCGCACAAGGGCGTGCAGGAGCTGCACGTGGTGGACACCATGCACACGCGCAAGCGTCTGATGGGTGAGCTTGCCGATGCGTTCATCATTCTTCCCGGCGGCTTTGGCACCTTTGAAGAACTGTTCGAAGTGCTGGCCTGGCAAACCTTAAAGCTGCACGCCAAACCTGTTGTGCTGCTCAACGTGGCCGGCTTCTACGACAAGCTGCTCGAGTTTCTAGACGTGTGCGAGACCGAAGGCATGCTGCGCGGCAACGGCGGAGCGCTGCTGGTGGCCAACAGTGTGGACGAGGCGCTCGCCTTGGCACTGCCCGCTATCGCACGCGTATAGCGCTACTGCGGCGACGCGCCTTATCTCACATGCGGCAATCTCAGCGCGCTCGCGTACAGTAGAAACATCCTGTTCACAACGAAGGAGCTTCCTGCCCTTATGGCTTCGGATCGCCTTTTGCGTCGCATCGCCGCCCTCGCCGCGCTTTCCGCCCTGGCTGGCCCGCTGCCGGCACAGCACGCCCCTGCCGCTGAGAAGACCACCACGACCACCACCGTTGAGCCCGCGCCGGAGCGCAGGGGCATCAACTCTCTCCCGCCGGACAGCACCAGCGAAGCTTCGGTTGCGCTGGCCTCCGGCAAGACGGTGGCCTACACCGCGGTCGCGGGCATGCTGGCCGTTGGCTCTTCGGACCCGCAGGATGCGATGCTCGGCCTGGACGGCAAGTACCTGCCGGACGCGCCCATGGAGATTCCCGCGAAGCCGGAAGACCAGCCGGCGACGGCGCACATGTTCTATACCGCGTACTTCGCCAAGGGCACAGACATCGGTACGCGGCCCATCATGTTCTTCTACAACGGCGGCCCAGGCTCGGCCACGATGTACCTGCGCATGACCTCGCTTGGCCCCGTGCGTGTCCAGATCCCTGACCTGCAACATCCCGTGGGCGGCCCGTATCACGTTGCGCCCAACCCGCAGTCGCTGATCGACGCCGCTGACCTGGTTTTTATCGATGCACCCGGCACCGGCTATAGCCGCGTGGAAGGCAAGGACGCCTTCAAGAGCTTCTACGGCATCGACCAAGACGCCGCTGCGTTCGACCGGTTCATCCGGCGCTTCCTCACCAAGTACAACCGCTGGAACTCGCCTAAGTATCTGTTCGGCGAGAGCTATGGCACGACGCGTGACGCCGTGCTGGGCGCGCGCTTGCAGGAGCATGGCGTTGATCTGAACGGCATCGTCTTCCTCAGCCAGATCCTCAGCTTCCAGAACAGCGCGGATGGTTCGGACGCCAACCCCGGCAACGAAAACGGCTTCTTCCTCGCGCTGCCCAGCTTCGCCGCAACCGCGTGGTTCCATCACAAGGTGCCGAACCAGCCCGCTGCGCTCGAGCCCTGGATCCATGAGGTGGAGCAGTTCGCTCTAACCGACTACGCCTCGGCATTGCTAGCCGGTGCAGACCTCGATGCGGGCAAGAAGTCCGCGATGGCGGCGAAGCTGGAAAGCTACACCGGCGTGCCCGCGGCCACGTGGATGAAGGCCAACCTGCGTCTTTCGGGCGGCGAGTTCTCGAAGTTCCTGCAGGAAGGCTCTGACATCACAACGGGCCGTCTCGATTCGCGCTTTCAGGGCCCAGCCATGGATCCGCTGGCGAAGGAAGCCGCATACGATCCCTTCACCGAGTCCGTGGAATCAGCCATTCTCGCCGCGCAGAACAGCTATGCGCATGAGACGCTGCACTTTGGCCGCGACATGACGTACAAAACCAGCGCGCGCGAGCCTGGCTTCAAGTGGGACATGGCGCATCGTCCACCGGGCGGCGCGCAGGCGTGGGATGGCACGTTCACCAACGTCATGCCGGACCTCGCCTACACGCTGAAGGTGAACCCGCGCATGCATGTGCTGCTGATGGGCGGCTACTTCGATCTGGGCACGCTGTACTTCGGCGCGACGTATGAGATGAAGCATCTGCCCATCCAACCGGAACTGCAGCAGCACATCGAGTACAAGTTCTTCCCTACCGGTCACATGGTCTACGTGAACGAACAGGCGCTGCATGATCTGCATGATCGTACGGCGGCGTTTATTCAGGGGAGTGAGCGCGGGCAGTAGGCCGTCGTTGTTGTGGTTGAGGGCAACTGCCATTCGGGCTGCTGCCTCAACTTAAAGAAGCCGTCATCCTGAGCAACGCGAAGGATCTCTGTATTCTGCCCCCGCAGCCTCGGCGGCTATAAGAATACAGAGATCCTTCACTGCGTTCAGGATGACGGCTTACAAGCACTACGTTCAGGACGACGGCTTACAAGCACTGCGTTCAGGGTGTAAGAGCACGGCGCAGATTGCACAACGACCGGACAACCAACATCAAAGAACTAGCACCAGCTACTGGCAACTAGTCACTAGCAACTAGCCACCAGCAACTAGCCACCAGCAACCAGCCACCAGCCACCAGCCACCAGCCACTACTTCACCGTCCCCTTCACCATCGGCGTCAGGATGTCATCCAGCACATCTTTGCTTTCCTGTACGCGCTCCAACTGCGGGTAGCGCTCCCCATCGTGGTAGTCGATACGGATCACCTTGTAATAGCCCGTGTTGGCCACAATGAGTTCAATTGCCGGGCCATGGCCTTTGGCATCCTGAATCGCTGTATGCAGCAAAGGCAACTGGAACCCACGTCCGTTGACCGCAACGATGGTGAACCCTGGCGCGAGCCCGGCCTTGTACGCAGGGCTGTCGATCATCACATCCGAGATCACGCCAGTGCTTGCCGCCGTGAGGCCCAGCGAAAAGCGCGCGTCGATGCCGTTGTACTCAGACTCCGCAAGCTGCGACCAGTACGCCGGTTTGTCGCTGTACACCAGCTTGTAGCCCGAAAGCGTGTTCAGCCCCGGCGTCTCCGGCGCAGCTTTCTGGTTCGCATCCAGACGCGAGCGAAGGAAGCCTGCCCAGTCGTTCGGCACGATGGTGTTCAGCGCGGTCACGATGTCGTCGAAGGTGTACGGCACGACCTTCGGCCCGGTGTTGCCGCCCAGCCCGTGGAAGAGTGCGACAAAATCGTTGAGGCTCTTCTTGCCGTCGGTCTTCTGACGAATGGTGCAGTCCACCTCCAGCCACAACAGCTCGCCTTCGTCGTAATAGTCCACGGCGCGACGCCAGTTGTCGTAGGCACCACCGGCCGAGTACAAAATCTGCGCCGCGGTTGCGGTGTCCTGCACATCGCGCCATTCACGGCCGGCGCGCGCGTCGTTGTACTGCCCCCAAACGGTCGCCAGGCGGTCGCGATAGATCGCCGCATTCCAAATACCGGAGCGCGCCGCGAGCACATCGCCCAGGTATTCCGTCAGGCCTTCGTACACCCACAGCAGGTCTCCCTTCATCGGGTCCTGGTAGTTGCCCGTCGCCAAGCCTGCAGGCCGGCGATACTTGCCGTTCCAGGAGTGCGTGAACTCATGCGGCAGCAAGAGACCGTTGGCGATGAAGGCGTTGTCGTCGGTGAAGGTCTTTTCGTCCACGCGATCGTCGGAGCTTTGGTGGTGCTCCAACCCGAAGTGCGCGACCTGGTCGCTGAGCGTGACGAGGAAGTGATACGAGTTGTAGTGGCGCGACTTGTATAGCGCACCTGTTTCGCGCACCAACTGGTTGAACTCGTCGATATGTTCCTGCGAAAGCGCAATGTCCTCCGGGCCATCGCCGGCGAGGTCGAGATAGTGCGCCGGATGCACCTCGGGCGCGAGCGGGATCTCCCGAAACCATCGCCCGGCCAGCACGGGCGAGTCGATCAGCTGCTCCAACGTGACTGTTTTGAAATTCGGCTTTTGGGCTTCGCCCCCGGTCTTCTCCAGCGCTGTGCCGAAGTGCCATCCTGCCGGCACCGTCAGCGAAGGCGTGAGGAAAACGTCAGCAGCCTGCGCTCCTCCCGGATACACAAGCACTTCGTTCCAACTCAACAGCGCAAGGTTAGCGCTCGTGCTGGCGCCTGCGGAGAATCCAGAAGCGCCCGCCGTTGCAAGAAAGTCCATCTTCGCGGTCAGCGACGTGGCGCCTTCAGGCACCGTGATGTGGTAGCTGAACATGTCCACCGGATCGCGTTCCCACTTCACGCGCTGCCCGGTGTTGGTGGTAAGGACGAAGCCTGCCTGCTGATCGATGGGGCCCGTGGGGCCGTGCTCGCCGGGGATCCACTTCGGGTACATCAGCGTCATCGACCCGGGCTTTACCGGAAGCACCTCGGTCGCGTGGAGGATGCGACGTGGCGCGTCCGTCAGATCGACCGCCAGCGTGATGGGCTGCGAGGATGTTTGGCAAAGCGCTGGAAAAGAGAGCGAGCAAGCAGCCGCAAGAGTGCAAAAGAGTGGTGAAGGTTTCATTCCTGCGTCAGTGTACGCAAAGCGAGCAGCGCTGCTGAAATCGTTTGCCGTCTGCGTACGCGCGAAGGTTTACTCGCCCAAGGC
>CAXTRU010000014.1:16830-21428 GCA_964246665.1 uncultured Acidobacteriaceae bacterium | reverse complement strand
TTCTGGTACCGCTCCAACAACGATCCGGCGAACACATTGAAGGTCTCCGCGCGCTGCTCATCCAGCAGCTTGTCGCGGGTCTCTCCAAGGTTCTTGGCGATCTCGTCGGCGGACGGCTGATCAAGCTCCACCAACTGCGCCACTGCGCCGTTCGGCCCTTCCGTGATCGGCCCCGAGATGCCGCCCTTCGGCAGCGTGAAGATCGCCGCCGCCTGGCCGCCCATGGAACCCAGATCCTGCACCTGCCCGTCATGCCCGACCAAGTCACTGGTCTTCACCGGGATGTTCATCTCGGCGGCAGCTTTGTGCAGATCGCCCAGTTGCTTGGCGCGTGCATCCAGCTTGCCGAGTTGCGCGGACAGCAGCTCAGGCGCCTTCTGGTCGCGGTAGTCATCCAGCACGTGGCTCTTCCAGTCGGCGAACGCCGGCGCATGCGCCGCCTTTACATCGTCCACCTGATACACCGCATAGCCCTCACCGATTGAGGTAGACTGCGGCGCACCGCCCTTGGCTGCACCGAATGCAGCCGACAGCAGCGCCGACGAATCCGGCAGGCTCGCAATGGAGCCGTCCCGCGCAACGTAGTCCGTCGTCACCGGTTGCAGGTTATGTGCCTTGGCCGTGGCTGCCATGCCGTTCTTGGCCGCCTCACCGGCAAGCTGCGTGGCATAGGCGTTTTGCGCCGCGACAAACTTCTGCGCCGAAAGTTTGCCGCTGATCTCGTCCTTCACTTCGGCCAGGGTCTTGGTCGAAGCAGCCTGCTTCCCCTCTGTCTGGATGATGTGGTAACCGAACTGCGACCGCACCACGTCCGAGGTCTGACCTGGGTTCAGCGCCATCGCCGCACGCGCGTACGCCGGGTCCAGGCTGCTGGTCGCGATCATCGGCAGATCGCCGCCATTGGCCTTGCTGCCGGGGTCATCCGAGTTCTTCTTCGCCAGGTCGGCAAAGTTCGCTCCACCCTTGATCTGCTTCAGCAGGTCTTCAGCCTTGCCCTTGGCCGCCGCATCGGTCTTTGCATCTGCGCCACGGGGCACGCTGATCAGGATGTGCCGCGTCTTCACCTGCTCCGGCAGCTTGTAGTCCGCCTGGTGCGCGGTGTAGTAGGCCTGGACCTCCGCGTCGCTCACCTTGGGCGTACCGCCAGGCAGGTTCGCCGTATCGACTTGGAAAAACGTGATCTTGCGGCTCTCAGGAACAGCTGTCGCATACCGTGCGCTGTTGGTCTTGAAGAACTGCTCCAGGTCAGCGTCGCTCGGGTTGATGGTTTTCTTCAGGTCGTTAGCCGACAGCACGGCGTAGTCGAACTTCACCTTTTCGCCCTGCTTCAGATACGCCGCCTTGGCTGCTGCCTCAGACACGTTGACGCCGCCGGTCACCAGGGCTTCCAGGCGCTGCAGCTCCATGTCCTGCTTCACTTCGGACTCAAACTTCACTACCGACATGCCGCCGGCAGGTCCACCAAAGTGCTGCGAGATGAAGTTCTCGTAGGCTTCCTGGCCGATGAATTGCCCACCCGGAAACAGGTACTGGCTCAGGGGCCCGGTCTTCAACTCCCGCACCAGGTCATCATTGCTCACCTGCAGCCCAAGCCGGTCCGCCTCACGCACCAGGATCGCGCGCTCCACTTGCTGCTGGCCGGCCTGCGCCATCATGAACGGCAGGTACATCTGCGCCATCTGCTCCGGGACCTGCTGACGCTGCAGCATGGCACGCGCGGTGTTCTCCACCTCGGCGTTGCTGATGGTGTCCGTGTCTCCCTTCAATCGCCCAAACCAGCCAGGCGAACGCACGGTGGCGAACGTGGTGCTATTGTTCGTCGTGCTGTTGTCGAAGATGCCCGGAACCAGCGTAACCACCATGGCGAGAATCGCCAGGCCGATCACAACGGCAAAGATCGCCTTGGAGGCGCGATTATCCTGCTGAAGACTACGAATCATGGGGAGGCGTCGACCTTCTTCCTGAACACGGCACAGCCCTCGCAGGGGCAATCTGCCGGAAGCCTGGCGCCCAGACAGGTTGCCTGCCCGGCGTGAAAGCTACGCCACAGTATAAATGACGGCACACACGGTCACCCGGAACCGGACGAAAAGGACAGGGCCGCCGAAGCGACCCTGATCCCATAGATGACACGCGGGCTTAGTACGGGTATGGGTACGGAGCCGGTGCATAGTACGGCGAATAGTAGCGGCGACGCACCACGGGCTGTGCGCCAGGGCCGGGGCCGGCGGCATAGGCCAGCCGCTGCATCTCCTGCTCGGACACCGTGCGCACCACCGTGGGCTGCGCGGTGTGGAACGTCAACACGGCCTCCGGTGGAACGATGATGCGTCCACCCGGCGAGGACGCCGAACCAGCAACACCCACACCGGCACCGACGCCTGCGCCGACGGCCGCTCCGGCGCCACCGCCGGCAACCCCGCCGACGATGGCGCCCAACACGCCTAACCCGAGCGCGCTGTTGACGGTCCTCACGCTCTTGTCCGCCCCTTGCCGCTCCCACAGGTCGGTGGTCAATGGGAAATTGGTTCCGCCCAGGGTCACGGTGTTGATCTGCAGCGCAAGCTCGCCCTCACCCTTCAGCGCACCGGCCTTTTTGGCGTCCACAACCACGCCCTGCACCGAAGCCCCGCGTGGAATCGCGACCTCACCGGTCGTGGTCACGTCATTCAGCACGGTGCCGTCGAACGGCGTTCCGGGCTTGATGTGGTTGGAGTCGATGCCGCGGTTGACTCTGATCCGCAGCAGCGCACCAGCCGGCACCGTCACCTGCATACCTGCCTGCTGTCCACCCTGGGGAGCATAGGGGGGCTGCGTCGCGGCATATCCCTGCTGCCCATATTGAGGCGGCGGAGGCGCATTCTGCCCGTAGTTGGGCGGATACCCCGGCTGATTGCCATAGTTCGGCGGAGCCCCAGGCTGACCATAAGCAGGCTGGTTATACCCGGGCTGGCTATAGTTCGGCGGTGCCCCGTTCGGCTGCCCGTACCCAGGCTGCCCTGCTGGGGGGTACCCCGGTTGGCCGTAGCCCGGCTGATTCGCCGGTGGCTGGCCATAGGGTTGGCCGTACGCAGGCTGCCCGGCGTTGGGCTGCGCAGGATACGGCTGGGGTGCGCCATAGGCGGGCTGCCCATTTCCGGGAGCGCCATTGCCTGGGTCAGGCGCGCCATAGCCGCCGTTGGCCCCCTGCTGCGGCGGTGCACCTTCATAGGGGGCTGCAGGCTGTGCGGGCTGCGGCGCATAGCTGCCGTCCGACTGCAGCGCCGGCTGACTGCTCTGATCCCCCGCCGCCGGGGCACCTGCACTCTCGCCAGGGGTGTTAGACGCGGCTGAAGGCGTGCCCAGCGAAAGCTCGTCCACGACCTTTTTCACGCCGGAGGTCCGCGCCACCAGGTTCTCGGCCTTTGTGCGCAGGCTCTCGCTCTGCACCGTTCCGCTCAGCGTCACCACGCCGTACACGGTTGACGACTGAATATCCTGCGCAGACAGCTCCGGCACCGCTGCCAACGCCTTCAACACATTGGCTTCCACCTGCGCATCCGGAACCGCTGAAATCTGCTGAGCGGCCACCACGACCGGTGACGCGCAGACAAGAGCCAATCCACTCATCAAAGCCGCCCCACGTCGGGAGGCGCCCTTTCCGATCCTTCGAACGTTCATTGCTGCTCCTCGTCAGGCTATTTACACTAATCCGCTGCGCAACGCACAGCCATGCCTGACAACCTCAACCTCAAAGACGCACTTTCGCACGGAAAGTTCCGCGCACCTGGTGTGATGGCAACCCAGCCCTTCACGCACACCCACGAGCCTCGGCAGCTCTGTGTCTCTACACGGCATGGACGCCCTATTCGGCAGCGGTCCGCGCCCGCCCCGGCACCCTTGACCGACGGTTACAGCCTTGTTATCTTGGCAATGCGGGGTGGAGCAGCCCGGTAGCTCGTTGGGCTCATAACCCAAAGGTCGCAGGTTCAAATCCTGCCCCCGCAACCATTTAGCGAAAGTTCCAACCCGGAATAACCCGGTTTAACAGCGACGCTGATTCGCTGGACCGGGTTTTCGCACGTTTGGACACCTTTTGCCATGGGGTTATGCACTCCTCAAGATTCTGCTGACGACAGCCGCGTTGGCCTCGCGCTTGGCTTCCATCAGCGCGTTGCCGTACACGTTCATCGTGGTCGAGATTTGGGCGTGCCGCATCAGTTTCTGCTGCACTCCCATCGGTGCTCCCGTGTCATCCAGCCAGGAACGATAGGTGTGCCGGAACGTGTGCCAGCCTACACCGGCATACTTTCCAGCGGTGTCCCACCGCTCATCGTGGATCAGCACCCGCTTGCCATTCGCTGTCGGCGCATCCTGCACACACCAGACGCCAATCCCTGCCCCGCACTTTGAGCACGGAACAACGCAGGTGCCGGCCGGCCGGATGTAATCCTGCTGGATCGGCGCTGCGTGGTAGTGGCGAGCGGTGAGCGGACTTGGGAAGACCAGATTCAACCCGGTATACCGGGTTGAAACGCCCTCCGGCGCTTCGCGAAGCTGGAGTCGCGGGCCCACCAGGCGCGCCGGGGCGAAGTGCGGGGGTGAAGCAATCGCGGTGG
>CAXTRU010000014.1:0-16820 GCA_964246665.1 uncultured Acidobacteriaceae bacterium | reverse complement strand
AGTCCGGGTCTAACGGAAGCTCGTCTTCCGAATACTCCGTTTTGACCGTCTTCACCCGTCCGTGAACCACAGCGCGGGTCACCCGCATGGTGAGCTGCTCGAAGTTGATGTCGGACCACTCCAGCGCCAGCACCTCTTCAGCACGCAAGCCGGTGCACTGCGCCACGATCACCATCGTGGAGTAGGGCTCGGGAAGCAATGCAACGATGAGGTAGTACTGGTCAGCGGTCAGCACAATCGGCTTCTTGCGGCGCTTGCTGATGCCCTTGATCTCGACCAGTTCCATGGGATTCCGCTCCCACTCGACCATCTCCCACAGCATGGCCTTCTCATACAGCCGGTGCATGATGGCCTTGATGTGTCCTTTGGTCTTGGGAGCGACGTTCATGGCTTTGAGCCATTCCTGGACTCTCATTGGCTTCACGCGAGTGATGCGAGTGGGACCCCACTCGGCACGGACCCGCTTGATGACGCTGAGGTAGGACAGCACAGTCGAGTAGCTGAGTTCTCCGACCTTGTCGCAAGATTCGCCGGGACGAACCTTCTTGATCTCCAGCAACCGCTCTTCCGCGATGAACCGGTCGAGCAGAGCATCGAAGGTGGGCTCAAGGACTGCTAGGGTTGGATTGTCAGAGTTGAGTTTGAGCACAAAGGCTTCCAAGTGCCGCTCGACCGCGGTCTGCGTCGGAAACTGCTCTGTGCTGAAGTACATGGACTTCTCTTTGCCGGTCTGAGGGTCTGCGTACCGATACTCCCAGGCCGACCGGTTGTTGGCTCGCGGCACCCGCCGCAAATAGCCACGTTGGTAGCGTTGCCGAGTGAATTTCAAGAACACCGTTCCTGTCTAGTCACAACGGCGTGATCGGTTGTGTTCGAGTTTATGCCATCTTCCAGCCAGGAATTCAGCGAACTCAGGCGAAAACGCCAGCGTTTTCCTACTTTCAGCGCGGGTACCTGATGCAGCCGTGCCTTGGCTTCCAAGGTCTTCCAGTGCATCCCGAGGATCGCAGCCGCCTCATGCAAATCCAATAGCGGCTCGAATACACCGCGCTCCGTCAGCTTGTGGGAAAGGTAAGTATGTCGGTCGCTCGTGGGGCGAGCGGACGCGACCGGCTTCCGGCCAAGCTCCGTCCCTCTGAGTAACGAGTCGCTCTCTGCGACGAGACCTGCCGCCGACGTGCGAGGCTCACTCGTTGAAAACTCGTCCCCGGTGTGTACATCCGCTTCGTGCCTTCGATTCGCAAGCATGAGGAAGCTCCATGCTCGAAAGCATTCCCGCAGTCACCTGTACGTGTCCAATGACTTTCTGGAGGACCATTATGCGTGCCACGCATGATAGGACGAATTGTTTGCGGCTACATGAAGGTCGGCAAGCAGCTTTGATCGTCTGCTTAGCTACGCTTTAGGAGTTTCGCATCGTGAAAACTTCTGTCTCGCAGCAGGAACAAACGTACAGCGGCTGTGTCTAACTGATGTACACAGCGATCCAAGCCGCAGAGCGGATGGATACAACCGTCTCAGAAGTCGAGCGGGCAGCGGGAGCGGGTTATGCAGCGCTTCGTCGATGTTCGGTCTCTTTTAGCTATCGTGACGCTCTCCGAAGAGCTCAATTTCACTCGCGCTGCCAAGCGCCTGAGAATGAGTCAGTCCGGATTGAGCCGCCTTGTGAGCTCAGTTGAGCAGCGGCATCGCCTCAAGTTGTTTGAGCGTAACCACACCAATGTGACGCTCACAGAGGCCGGACGGGCTTTCGTCGAGGAAGCCAAGCTCACTCTGCTGCACGATGAACGGGCACTCGCAGCGGTGCGCGCCGTTTCGGAAGGCGCGGAACACATTCTCAAGGTAGGCCGCACTCCTTACCAAAACCCCTTCCTCACCTCAGCTCTCCTCTCCATCCAACTCCCGCTCTACCCTAATTTGGAAGTCCAGCTTCACAGCGATTTTGCGCCAGAGCTTGTTCACGATCTTCTTACGTTCAGACTCGATCTCGCGTTGATCACGCACCCGGGACCAAATGCTCGTCTCACCACGACCAAGGTCAGCGAGGCGCCTATGTACGCGGTGTTGCCGGATGGGAGCGCGTTGGGTGCGAAGGATGCCGTCACCCTGAACGATATCCGTGACCTGGAATGGATTCTGTTTGAGAAGAAAGCTCACCCGCTCATGTACGACACCATCATGCGCCGCGCGGCCGAGGAAGGCATTTTCATTCGAGGCGGACAGCGGGTGCTGCAAGCCGAGGACGCGGCTCAACTGGTGAGAGAACGGTCCGGTGTCGCGTTTGTTGGGCCAGCCGGGGCGATGAGGATTGCTGAACGCGGTGCTCTTGTCCGCCCTATCAGTGATTCAGCGTTAGTTCTGGAAGTCTGCCTGGCAACAATCGCCGACAACCGCTCGAAACTCGTCAGCGAGTTCGTCCGGTCGTTCATGCGCAGACTGTCGCAGGTGAAGAAGCCGGTGCAAAATGCCACGCTCCCGTTCGGAGACGGTGCTAGGATTCAGGGTGTGGCGTAACAGTTGAGCATCTCAGCCCGGATTCACTCATCGGGGGCGAAGTAGCTGAGTGGCCTGCCATATATCTTCGAGAGTTCCCAGAGTTCCGCGATGTCGATCATGCGTTCCCCTGATTCACACTTGTTCAGGAACGAATGGGACATCCCCATCCGCAGCGACACGTCGCGCTGCGTCAAACCGGCTTCGACCCTCGATGCAATCAGCCTCGCGAGCACACCGTCGTAGTACGTGCGCAGCTTGGCATTTCTGCCTCTCCTCGAACGCCTCGTATCCGGTTTGGAGCGCCCTGCCACACCTTGGAGTGTGGTGATCTGTTGACGAACCCCCTAATAAGGGACACAGTGAAAGAGCCGTTTTCTGGAGACTCAATGAAGGATAGTCGCCTATTAAGCATCCCGGAGGTCGCCGGCAAGACTCTGGTTGAGGCTTGCATTTATCAGGTAGACCCGGAGGGCCGTGAGCTTCTCCTTCGATTCAGTGATTCCACGCAACTGTCGATTGAAGTGGGCAAGGCTTTCGCTGTGGATGTTCTGTTTTTTAAGGACGGCGTCCCCGATCAGCCTATTCGACACATGGAATTGCATTGATTCAGCCAAACGAAAGACGAGTCGTGAGGGCTGGCTAGGCCGAAACAGATTCGCCGCGGAATTGAGCATGCAGGGGCAGGTACCGTAGAAGGAAACGAGCCTGTTACGAACTCATTCGCACATCAGATGATGATAACGGCGTTTCCGTTACTAATCCTGTCATCGATGCTTGCACGAAGGTCAATGAGTGCATCGGCCTGTTATCGCCAGGTGAAATGGGTTTAGTAAACACAAGCCGACTTCTCGTTACTGACGGCCTACTGCGGCTTGAGTGTTGCATCAATCGTCCGCAAATCAGAGAGCGGAAGGTGGAATGCCCTTCATACTTGCCACACGCTTGGCTACTGAGGCTATCGTTTCGAGAATTGGGCGCATTCGTGCTTGAAAAGACGTTGCTCTTTCGAATCCCCGATGGACGATTCCAAGCGCCTTCTGTTCGGAGATGTAGTTACTTATACGCCGCATCCTTTCTTCGCCCCGCTCGATCGTGCGTTCCAGAGTCTCGTAATCGAACAAAGGTATCTCGACTGAATCGATCTTACCTTGGAGATCTTCATATGCCTCGAAGCGGTGCCTAAGGTCGTTAAGCTGACCGCTCGTCACCCCGGCGTCGCTCAACCAGCACTTAATGTTGTCGAAGGCCTCACGGTTTGGCACCTGAAGGAGCTTGCGGATACTTTCGTTCAACTCAGCTGAGAAGCCATACTTACGGTCCAGAAGAATGAAGGCGCTTGGAATTTGTGCTTTGTGCTTTTCAAGCCGTCTTTGAGCTTGTCGTACCTGGTCGTTATATCGTTTGGCCTTATCCAGGACCTCCGGTTCTGCGAAATTGCTGACCTTGAAATCCCCGGCTCTTTCAACCTCTTGCTTTAAACCATCAAGAAACGGCAGCAAATATTCGAACAGATCTTGTTTGGGCAGCGGCAACGTCAGGCAATGGGAATAGCCGCGTACGAAGACGAGCATTAGAGGTAGTTCAGAAAACTTAATCTGGTAAGCCTCGAGAAAAGCCGGCATTACGCGAAGGTAATGGTCAGTAATGAGAGCGATAGCGCGGTCAAAATCACCTTCAGCGAACGTGTAGTCCGCGAAAGGTCGCAGCGGGCCAGAGGTCGTCTGGTCTACATTTATTGCAGCAACTTCCACAGCAGATTGCTGCGATGATTGGGAGCCATCTAGCGCCTTCTGCATATCGAGACCACCACGCGCCAAAGGCCGAGCGGGTTTGCTTGAGTTCTTTACAGAGGGTTTGAAACGCGGATACGGATTGCCCTGACATGGTATGACTAGGGCAACCCGTGCACCCATAGCAGAGTCGAGAGCATAGAACCGATTGATAAGCTCTCGCAATTGTTCGGTAGCCTTAGTACCTCCAACATCGGCTAGTGGAATGCAAAGCACTTCGTTGCGTTGGTCGAATACGTCAAACCAACCCGCGATGTCTTCTGGGCTCGTTTGCCGGATGATCACGTGATTGTCCCCGCCTGAAATATTACACTTTCAACAGGGTAGGTCCCGATAAACGCCCATAGCGGAAGTCATCCGACCATTACTGCCGACGAGTCTAATTATGGCTACCGCGGATCGAGTAAGTGTTCGCGAGGAACAGGTTCGGCTGCGTAGGTCCGCAGCTCTTCATGATGAACCAGATTCCTAACGGCACCTCGTTCAGCAGGGTAGGCAGCCACAGAAGGTTAACCACTCGAATGGAAACCAAGGTCGCTATGTGGAGAGGGACGCAGATCAGTTGCAAGCCGATCGTCGTTACTCCGATCCACGCAAGCCAGCGTGGGATGAGCCGCCCTTGCAGGAAAAGTAAGGCAAACAGAAAGCCGCCCAGTACGAAGCAGAGCTGACTGAAACCGTCGTCGGGGCGGTTGAGAAGCTCATTTCCGAGCGCGAGAGCGTTGGATTGGTCCGTCGAACTGGAGAACGGTATCGTTGCGAGCCGTATGAGGTCGAGTTTGGTAAGCAAGGGAAGGAAACCCGTCAGACCTTCGCCGACGCGGAAGAACATAGCGAGCAAAGCGACCGTCGGGTTGACAGTCTTCACCATCTGGTAGAGCGTGACCGCGAGCACGATGGCACAAACAGGCTGCAGAAGGTCGAGAAGAACAGTGAAGCGTGCAGTGCCAAGCGTGTGGTTGAGCGTACTCAGCACTTGTGCGATGCCGTTCCCGGCTGTTGCCTTACGTAGAGGACGCTGCTCGACATCGCGAACACGAGTAGGCAAGATAAGCGCAGCCCGCCAGCTTGGCGTCGAAGCGATTGATCATTGTCTCTCCAGACGGCGTGCGTCAAAAGCCATGCTGTTGAATGCTGCTGACAAGGATACGCAGGCCTGCAGCTTCCGGTTCCAAAGAATTGAGAACCTGACCACGTTCGAGGCGAGCGCAGGCAAGCGTTGGTCCACGGAACCTAACACAGGCAGGCTGTGCGAATGTCCGCTTCTCACATGTGCCTTACCTGTTGGATCTGAGCAGTCCAGACCCAACACACCCCTGAGTCTGGGGCGCTCTGGTGGGAATTAGAGCGGTTTACCAATCTCCCAACGATGACCGAACGGGTCCACAATGGAACCGTCCCGCCATCCATAGTCGTGGTCCTGCATAGAGGCGCGAACGACGGCGCCGGCAGACACGGCTTGTCGGAACACTGCGTCCGGGTCATCTACGACGAGCATCAGCCGCACCGCCGTTCCGCCGAGCTGTGCCGGTGATGGGTTGCCGATCGCCTCGCTTGCCGGGTGCACCCAGAACTCCGCACCGTGAACGAGGAGCTGTGCCACCATGTCTTCAGCTGGCGGCGTACTCCAGCCCGTTGTAGCGCCAAATGCCCACTCGTAGAAGGCAATCGCGTCCCGCACATCGCCGGGAATATGCAGCATCGCGGAAAAGCGTGGGCTCATGGCGACCAGAAGACTAAACCATTCTGTCTTGTTTGAGTGTTTCAGCTAGTCTCGACACGATCTTTCATTTGCGAGTAAGCCGTCTCGATGCGTTATTTGAGTGCGTCAACGTCGGTGATGGTCTCTGGCTTGAGCTTAACGTGGCGCATGAACTTCCCCGAACCCTGTAGAAGACCCGCTGCATCGTGTAACGCGGAACCCTGGAAGAAGCCGACGTTCACGTGGGAGGTGAAGACATTCACGTAGCCGAACGGTGCATCTCCGAAGCAAGCCACCGGGCAGCCGTCGTGTAGCAACTCGCGAACTTCGTCTCCGGATGCTCGCATGATCCCGAACCAGTGTGTCGCGATCTGTCCTAGCGCACTTCTCCGCTCCTGCAGCCATAGGTCGATGGCTGGTTCGTGTTGAAGCGTTCCATCTAGCCGCAGTACTTGCGTCTGTAAAGAGACGCTACGGTCCGCATTCATAGAGCTCACCTGAGGGTTACAGCATTCTAGAGGGAACGACCGTCACTTACAGAGAGAGAGAGACAGATCTCCGGATAAATACCGATGCACCTCAGGAACGGCGGTATGCTGTTGCAGATTGGCTGGAGGTTGCGCGATGCGCATGGTCCCCGTCGTCAAGTCATCAAACCTGGACCGCTCTCTGCGGTTCTACACTGAAGTACTCGATTTCGAGCGCAAGTGGCCCGAGCACGCCGAGATGGAAACTGCCAATGGCGTCGCGGGCCTTGTAAAGGCCGGTGCGGAGCTGCAGCTTTCCATTCACGCAGGCGACGGTGTGTTCGGTTCACTGCAACGCGTGTATGTGGACGATGTAGACGAACGCTACGAGACCTTCCGCGCCCGGGGTCTCGACACGACTCGACGGCCTGAGTCTCCCGTTCATACCGCTCCTGTAGACCAGACCTGGGGCCTACGGGAGTTCTCGGTGACCGATCCGGACAGCAATGGCCTGTGTTTCTGTGGACCGATCAAGACTGAAGGAGCGGCGTCATGAGCACAAACGTCACGCAGGCGGTGCCGTTCTTTGGCGTCACCGATATGGAAGTGTCGCTTCGCTTCTATGTCGATGGGCTCGGTTTTTCGATGAAGCGCCAGTGGATACCGGGTGAAGACGGAGGTTCACCATCAGGTGGCAAGATTCGCTGGTGCTGGCTGGAACTTGGAAACGGAGCGCTTATGCTGCAGGAGTTCTTGCCGGCAAAACGACCGGACGAAACACTCGGTGTCGGCACTTCGGTGTGTTTTCAATGTGAAGATGCGCTTGCCCTTTATCGCGAGTTCAAAGAACGCGGAATCAGCACACGGCAACGCCCGTTTGTCGGAAACCACATGTGGGTCGTCGCGCTCACCGATCCGGACGGCTACCGGATAGAGTTCGAAAGTGAAACCGATGTACCGGAAGAAAGTGAACTGGAAGAGGCTGTTTAGGTGCTCAGGGGCGCCGTCGGGAGCCTGTTGCGTACCCGCAAACTGCTCCCGTGAGCCGGAGGTAGTCTCCATGACAGTTACATCCTGTATTCCTGTGATCCCGAGCAGCGACCTCGAGAAGAGCCTTCGCTTCTGGGTTGAAGGCCTGGGCTTCCGAACGAGTTCGGAAATGCATTGAGGACGGCAAACTGATCTTCTGCATGCTGCAGAATGGCGATCTCTGGTTCATGTTGAATCGACGTGCAGGCCCGAAAGCGAGGCCGAAGGGCTTTGAAGGCGTGCGGCTCTATTGGGCACCCGCAGACATCCGTGACGTGCGAGAGCGCCTGAAGGAACTCGGGTATTCCGTCTCGGAACTTGAGGGACGTGACTATGGACAAACTGAGTTCACTCTGACAGACGACGACGGATACTCACATCGTTTCGGTGTGCCGACTCCCTGAACGTCCAGCCCACCAACTTCCTTCTGCTGAGGGCAAGCCGCTCGCGCTATACTGCCGACGGCGTATCGGACGCCGCCGTGTCCGCGGGTAGGGCTGAGCCCATCGAAAGGAGATGTATACAACACGCTCAGATCATCTTCTTTGAGCCCGTTACGCGGACGCCGGGCAGCAATCAAAGGAGATTGTCATGTCCGAGTCACGTTTCGCATCTGCATCCCCTCGCCGCCTTCCAGAACATCCAAGCCTCGAACAGCTCAAAAAGCAAGCAAAAGAGGTGCTTGAGCACTTTCGCGCCGGCGAGCCGGCTGCTACTGCTGAAGTACGTCGATTCGAGCGCAGCCCCGATCCCTCCCATTTCGCTCTCAACGATGCGCAACGTGTGCTCGCCCGCGCCTATGGCTTTGAGAGCTGGCCGAAGCTCAAGGCCTTTGTCGATGGCGCGACCGTGGCGCGCTTTACGGATGCAGTGAATGCAGGAGACATGGCGCAGGTGCGGTTCATGCTTGCCTCGCGACCGGAGCTGGTTGGGATGGACGGCGCAGGCGGCGACGAGCGTCGCGCCTTGCACTATGCCGTGATCCGCCGCGATGCGCCCATGGTCAAGTTGCTGATGGAGGCCGGAGCGGACGCGCACAAGGGCGTCTTCCCGCATCGCGATGCAACGTCAGCGCTTGTGTTGGCTCGCGACCGCGAGTTTCCAGAAATTGTCTCCATCATCGAGCAAGAAGAGCAGATGCGTCGCGAGGAGATGAGCTGTCCCAACGCGACCGTCTCTCCGGTGCAGGACCAGATCAGCGCGGCCATTCTTCACGGCGATACGCTCACGGCCATGCGGCTGCTGGAAAGGGATCGCGATCACTCATTCAGGCATGTGATCGCAATGGTGCAACGCCGCTGCACATCGCTGCACATATGGCGAATGTAGAACTTGTGGAGTGGTTGCTGGAGCACCGGGCCAATGTACGCAAGCGAGATATGGGAGGAGATACTCCGCTCGATCGTGCAGCCCGTGCAGCCGATCCGCACGAAGACTCCGGGCGGCCATTTCGTGAGATCGCAAAGTTACTGCTCGATCATGGCGCAGAGATGACCATCGGTGCTGCCGTTGCGCTCGGCGACTTAGAGCAGGTGCGCTCCATGATTGCCGCCGATCCCGCTCCGCTGAAACGTACATTTCGCCACGGCGGCCTGCTCACGCTGGCAGTCAACCACGACCAGATTGCAGTGGTGCGATTGCTGCTCGATCTGGGCGCGGATGTCGACGAGCGCGTTCTGCTCGAGGGAGTTGGAAGAGCCGACGCTGAGCTGGGGCGCTCCGCTGTGGCATGCGGCACGCAACAATCAGGTAGAGATTGCGCGTGTGCTGCTGGATCGTGGCGCAGACCCCAATGCAAATGTCTACGCCTCGGGCTGGCCTCTAGGACATGCGTTGCATTACGAAGACGGTGAGATGAAGCGCCTGCTGCTAGAGCGCGGGGCGAAACTGCAGCCGCACACCGTAGCCTACAACCACGACGTTGCGATGGCGAAGCGGATGCTCGAAGACAATCCTGACGAGCACACGATCGAAGAACTGTTGTGGTCGGCGGCCGATCATGGCTGCCCGGAGATCGTTGCGTTGGCTCTACCGCACATGACCTTGGCCAGGGACGATCCGCGTTGGCACTGGGTATTGATGCAGCCGCCGCGTGGCGCCTCAAGCGATCCTGCTGCAAACGAAGGCCATTTCAGATGCCTTGAGCTGCTGCTGACGCACGGCGTCGACGCCAATGTCGGCCGGAGAAGTGCGACAGTGCTTCACTTCACCGCAGCACGCGCCGGTCTCGATGAAGCCAGCCGGGTACGCTTTACAGAGATCCTGCTGAATCACGGCGCCCACACCGATGTCCGGGACGACCTCCTGAAGTCCACTCCGCTGGGATGGGCTTGCCGGTGGGGACGATTCGAGATGGCGTAAGTGCTTCTCAAACGTGGCGCTTCGGCCGAAGAATCTGATGCTGAGGTTTGGGCCACGCCTAAAGCGTGGGCGCGGAAAATGGGGCACCGCCAGATTGTCGAGTTACTGGAGGTCAATTTAGGGTGACCGTGAGTTGAAGCTTGCAGAGGCACAATCACTGCAGATGTCGTGCACAGATGATGCGCTCGCCGAGGACTGAACAAATGCTAAGGCCTGTTGGCATCGTTCGAGATCGGCATTGGTAAACACAAGGCGACTCGCGGATACCTGGTGTGTCTTCCGACCCTGCTCAGCGGCTAGGCAGAGAGATGATGCGCAGATGATCAACACGAAGAGGTCCTCAACGAATCGAGGCTTCATCCGACACCCTCTTCCTCCTTAGGTTTGCCCATTGAACGAGCTCATGGAGTGCAGGGCGGAGTGCTTGCCCCAGGTCCGTCAGACTGTACTCCACTCTTGGAGGCACCTCAGGGTAGATGGTGCGCTTTACGATTCCATTTCGCTCGAGATCGCGCAGTTGTTGGATGAGCATCTTCTGTGAAGCCAAAGGGATCGCACGCTCAAGCTCTGAAAAGCGCAACAATTCTTTATCAAATAGATGGAAGAGGATCATCATCTTCCAGCGCCCCTCTATGAGTTTGAAAGCTTCTTCAGCCGCGTCACCCGACCAATCCTCTTTCGTGTGCCCGGGTGATTCCTTCACCTTACCTTTTGGTGTGTACCCCACTTTTTTGTGCGTTCTTGCCATGTATTTAGCTTACTCCTAGTCTTGATGGTACGCACCAGACTCTGCGGACCCTCGCAGGCACGTCACTGTCCAACGCACGCAACAGCAGTTTTTACCCCAGGAGCTTCATGAAATCCTTTGTCACCACAGGCCAGAACCAACCAGACCGCACGAGCGCTAACCGTCGTAGTTTTCTCAAAGGTGCGACCGCAGCTGGCTTGGGGCTTACAGGCCTGGCACTGTCATCAGCTGCTACAAGCCTCGCGCAGGATCACCCCACAATCGGCACCGATCCCGGTGCGAGCATGATGAGCCCTAGCAACGTAAAGGAATTTGGGATGGCTGTGATTGGTCGCGCAGAGCTTTCGCTGGTGACCAGCAAGATCGCAGTTGACCGCGCATCCAAGGCCGACGCCAAGGAGTTCGCAGGATTCGAACTGACCGAAGCGATCGCCGTGACAACTGTGCTCAAAGAGCTTGGCACGCCGATTCCAACCATGACCGCGAAAGCCAAAGCAACGCTCGAGAAGATTCAGAATGCTCCTGCCGGTCCTGAGTTTGACAAGGCATACATTGCGGCTCAGCTGGAAAACCACCAGGAACTCCGGGATCTCACCCAGGCCTACCTTGGACACCCGGCTCCGCCGAAAAGCAACATGGCAGAAAGTCAGGGACGGCATCTCGGAACACTCGCGCTCGCCACGTTCAAGGAGCATGTCCTCATTACGCAGCGGATCTCCGAAGAACTCCAGGCTGGCGCGTAACGCGGTGTCGGTGCTCCGAGGCATATCCTTGGAGCACCGGCAACATCATGGGACTTCGTCTACGTCGAGGTTGACAGCAGACCAGCGACAGACGGAGTGGCGAGTCAACCGCAGGTGGGGTTAGCAGCGAGAAACGCGGTTTTATTGGAAGCCTGCTCTAGCCAGTCAGCCCTTAGATTCGCCCTGAACGAAATCACTTCCCATAATGCGACTTCTCGGTACCCGCTCAACCATAACCAGGAGAAGCAGCGAGTGAAATGCGCATCCAAACACGGATGAAGTTCCACACAGTTCGTCGCGGATCGGGTAAACCGCTTCTTCTGGTACATGGCATCGGCGGAAGTTGGGCATCCTGGGGGCTTATCATCGACCGCCTCACAACGGGCGGCCGTGAAGTCATAGCCATTGACCTCCCCGGCCACGGCCAAACGCCGCCACTGTCTGGCCCCGTGTCCATTGGCACGCTCGCCGATGCCGTCACGGAATATCTCAGAGAAGAGGGCCTGCTGGGTATCGATGCGGTCGGAAGCTCGATGGGAGCACGCCTCGTTCTTGAGCTGGTCCGGCGCGGCGGTATCCTCGGCGCCGTGGTCTCACTCGATCCGGGAGGCTTCTGGGAAGGCTGGGAGATCCCCGTCTTTTACCACTCCGTGGCGGCGTCGGTGCGCCTCGTGCGAGCCCTGCAGCCCGTGATGCCCGCCATCACGAGTAGTCCAATCGGTCGCACCGCACTGTTTGCTCAGTTTTCCGCGCATCCCTGGTCCCTCCCCTCCAACCTCACGCTTACCGAGATGCGGTCCTTCGCAGCGTCTCCTTCCTTCGATGAGCTCCTCGGGAACCTGGCCCACGGCGAGATGCAGCGCGGCAGCCCCAAAGGCTCCATCCTGGCTCCTCTCGTGATTGGTTGGGGCGAGCACGACCACGTATGTCTGCCGCGCCAGGCCGCTCGCGCGCTAGCAAAGTTTCCTGACGCGCAACTCTTCTGGTTCCCAAACTGCGGCCACTTTCCCCAGTGGGACCAACCAGAACTAGCCGCGCGTTTGATACTCGCCGCGACTTCCGGTAATCCCTTGCCTCAGCCTAAGCGGAGGGAAAAGTCCACCTCATCGACTCGGGTGAAATGGGCTACAGCAGCCTTGATGGTAGTCACAGCTGTTGTTTTGTTTCGAACTCAAAGGCAATATTGAAGGTCGGATTGAACCGGCTTGACCGCCAGACGTCCGTCCTTAGGATTGTCAGTTCTGATGAACGCCGCTCTCGAATTTTTATCTCAATGGGTGAGAAATCGCCTGTGCACTCGTCTAGCCCACTCGATTGGGCACCTGGGGCAGGCGCATAAATAGTGGGCATGTCTGCGGCAGAGGAGGCCGCGCGTATGCCCAAGAGGACTAAGAAGCACGTCGTCCAAAAGATTGTTCTCCGCCTGCCGGATCTGGATCATGCGAAAGGCGCAGTGTTGAACAGCTTAAGTTCCCCGCGTTCGAGGCGCAACTACAAGTTTGCAATGGAGCAGTTCATCACTTGGTACTGTTCCGAACCAAGACTTGCCCTGAATCGAACTGTCGTTCTCCGCTTCCGTCTCCACCTAGAATCGCTCGGATTAGCCGCAGGTACGATCAACCAAAGGCTTGCGGCGGTCAGGAGGCTCGCCTACGAGGCAGCGGACTCGGGTCTGCTGAGTCCCGAACTTGCTGCTGGCATCAGGCGAGTCAAAGGCGTCAAGCAACTGGGCTGCCGGGCGGGTAACTGGCTCAATCGAGAGCAGGCTCGGTTGCTTCTTGAGAAAGCGAATGGGGACGGCTTACGCCACGTCCGGAATGTCGCTATGATCGCGATCCTGCTTGGCTGTGGTTTGCGCAGAGCCGAGCTGTCGGGCCTGCGAAAGGAAGACATCCAAATCCGACAGGGACACTGGGCTATCGTGGACCTCGTCGGCAAGGGCAATCATGTCCGGACAGTTCCGATGCCGATCTGGGTGAAGTGTGCCGTTGACAGGTGGCTGACAGCTGCATCGGTGACGACGGGACGAGTGTTCAGGGCCGTAAGCCGTCACGGAACACCCTGGGGGACCGGGATTTCGGAGAACGTCGTCTGGTATGTGGTCCGGAATTGTGCTCTACGTCTAGAGCTCGATCACCTCGCCCCGCATGATCTCAGGCGAACCTGTGCAAAGCTCTGTCACGTGAATGGCGGTGAACTGGAGCAGATCCAGTTCCTTCTGGGGCACGCCTCCGTCCTAACGACGGAGCGTTACCTCGGCTGCAAACAGAACTTGGAAGAACCCGTGAACGACCGCTTTGGCTGCCTGTTCTCCGAAGGACTCGAATCGCGATAATGCCTGTTCTCGCCAATCGAAAGTCATCTTGGATAGCCGGTCACCCGAGGGCGACCCGGATTACTTCCGAAAAGCACTCCTCAGGACTGATCGCGGATGTAATCGGCATCTAGATGACGTGATTTGCACGCAGGACTTCCCACATTGCAGGAACTATGCCATCTCCTGATGAGATGAATCTCTAGCCGGCGCTGCGGACGCCTTGGAACGCAACCTCAGATGAGCTTGTCGAGCGTGATGGGCAGTTCGCGGATGCGTTTGCCGGTCGCGTTGTAGATTGCGTTTCCAATGGCAGCAGCTACGCCGACAAGGCCGATCTCTCCCAGACCTTTCGCACCGATCGGATTGACGATGTCGTCCTCCTCTTTGACGAAAATGACCTCGATGTCATGCACGTCGGCGTTTACCGGAACGTGGTATTCGGCAAGGTTGTGGTTCATGATGCGACCGAACTGATGATCGGTTTCAGCCTGCTCCTGAAGCGCCATGCCGATCCCCCAAACAACGCCTCCAAGAATCTGGCTGCGGGCTGCTTCGTGATTGATAATGCGCCCGCCCGCAATCGCACTCACCACGCGGCACACCGACACGGTCCCGAAATCTTCGTCCACCTCCACTTCGGCAAACACTGCAGAGTGGGTGTAGCTCTTATAGCCGTGCTGCTTTAGGAAGTTCGGCCCCGTCTTGGATTTCTCTGCGATCGGTTCGCCGTCGCCCGACGCCAGGGCGGCAGCCAGGGTCACGAACTTTGCGGCGTCGCTGCGCAATGAGATGCGCTCGTTGACGAATTCCACATCTTTGAACGATGCGTGCTTCAAGGGCGAATTGTCGAGCCCGGAAGCGAGCTTGAAAACCTTCTCCGCAACGGCCTTGCACGCTTCCGTGACGGCTGTTCCGACAGAAGAAACGGTCCAGGAGCCTCCTTCCAGCGGGGCAACGGGTAATTCCGAGTCGCCCAGCTTTACAACGACTTTTGCAAGCGGCAGACCGAGTGCTTCGCCGGCAAGAATCGCCATCACGGTGTAGGTGCCGGTGCCGATATCGGCCGTGCCGCTGGCAATGGTCAACGTACCGTCCGGCGCAAGTGTTGCTTTCGCGGCGGCGGGCATCTGGGGAGATTCCCAAACGCCGCCGGCCATACCGCGCCCGACCAGGGCGGTGCCACGGCGTTCCGTGCGCGGCGTCGGCTTGCGTTCGTTCCAGCGAAACAGCGCCGCTCCCTGCGTATAGCAGGCTTTCAGTTCCTTGCTGGAATACTTCTTACCGTGGTTTTGATCTTTCTCGGCATAGTTCTGCAGTCTCAGATCGACGGGATCGCGACCTGTGGCGACGGCCAGTTCATCCATCGCCGTTTCTATCGCCCAGATGCCCTGTACAGCACCAGGTGCACGCATATCGCCCGGAGTGGAGATGTCCATGGACACCGTTTTCTCTTCCATGGTGGCGTTCTCGCAGAGGTAGCTCAGGCCGCTCCAGTTAGCTATGACTTCAAAGTAGTTCTCATAACGCGAGGTGGCCTGCAACGATTCGTTATGCATCGCGAGCAGGGTGCCGTCGGTGTCGGCACCGAGGCGGATCTCCTGCAGCGTTTCCGGCCGATGGCTGAGAGTGAACATCTGGTCTCTCGTAAGCGTTAACCGGACCGAACGCTTCAGCGCCTTCGCCGCCATCGCAGCAAGTATGAGCTGGTATTGCGGCCTCAATGCCGATCCGAACGCCCCTCCGACAAACGGACTTTCTACACGGACGTCATCCTTGGAAAGGCCAAGCGCATTGCATACCAGGAGCTGGCTATTGCTGACACTTTGCGTCTTATCGTAGATCGTCATCGTCTCGTCTTCGTTCACGATGACGGTGGTGGCAAACAGCTCAATCGGATTGTGGATCTCCGTCGGAGACAGGTATCCCTTGGCAAGCTTTACAGGCGCGTCGGCATACGCCTGAGCCGAATTGCCGCGGTTCTTGGGGGGCGGCTCGATGCCTGCGCGGTTCGACTTCTCGACCTTCTTGGCCTCCTGCACGGCGAAGGTCATGTCCGTCTGGTGCGTCAGTGCCTTACACGACACGTCGACCAGCCTGGACATGGCCCGTGCTGCCTCAAAGGTTTCCGCAACACACAGCGCAACCGGTTGACCGCTGTGATGAATATGCTCGTCGTACAGGGGACGCAGCGGCTTGCCATCGGTCGGAGCGTCCTCATCAAGATACGACTTGTCGAACCAGGCCATGTGCGGCCGGTTTTTGTGGCTGAATACCTCAATCGCGCCGGCTACCGCCATGGCCGCAGCGGTGTCGATGCTGTCGATTTCGCCATGTGCAATCCCACCTGAGACCACAACGGCATACACCATGTCCGGAGCGAAGAATTCTGCGGCGTATTTTGCCGCGCCCGACACCTTTGCGGGTCCGTCGATACGATTCACGTCTGCACCAATCAGATGGGTGTTCATGCCTGTTCTCCTTCGTGGGCTGCCTGCTCCAGCGCCCGCACTACGGTGACCGGTGCCAGCTTCAGTTTGAAGTCGTTTTCACCGAAACCCTGCGCGCCCGCCAATAGCGCGCGCTGGAACTCATGGTAGGTATCGCGGTTGGCAGGCTTGCCGATCAACGACTCCTGCTCCAGCTGCGAGTTTCTCCAGGGCTTGTGTGCCACGCCCCCGAGCGCGACGCCCGCCTTGGCAATCACTCCGTCCGCGACTTCAAGGCCTGCCGCTACAGAGACCAGAGCGAACGCGTACGACTGCCGATCCCTTACCTTGATATACGCGGAGTGGCCGGCAAAGCCGGTCTTGGGCAGATCGACAGAGGTGATGATTTCGTCCGCCGCCAGTGTGGTGTCTATTTGAGGATGGTTCCCCGGCAAACGATGAAACTCTTCGAAGGGAATGCTGCGACTGCCGCCCGGGCCCGTCACCTGTACCACGGCTCCCAGCGCGGCGAGCGCCACACACATATCGGAAGGGTGCGTCGCGATGCACGATACGCTTGTACCGAGGATGGCTAGGGTGCGATTAATACCCTCTTTTGCCGGACATCCGGTTCCGGGCTCACGTTTGTTGCAGGGCGTCGCCGTGTCGTAGAAGTAGACGCAGCGTGTGCGCTGCAGCAGGTTGCCGCCGGTGGTTGCCGCGTTGCGCAGCTGCGCCGAG
>CAXTRU010000013.1:5609-21643 GCA_964246665.1 uncultured Acidobacteriaceae bacterium | reverse complement strand
CTCAAAAACAACACGCCGCCGCGCGACTGGACGCTGAACAACATCGCGCAGATGCGCACCCAGATGCGTCGCCTCGGCTTCAGCTACGACTGGGCCGGCACCGAGCTCGCCACCTGCCTGCCGGACTACTACCGCTGGAACCAGTGGTTCTTCCTGAAGATGTATGAGAAGGGCCTGGCTTACCGCAAAACCAGCAAGCTGAACTGGTGCCCCAAGTGCGCCACCGTGCTGGCGAACGAGCAGGTGGTGGGCGGCTGCTGCTGGCGGCATGAGGACACCCTGGTCGAGCAGCGCGAAATGGTGCAATGGTTTTTGCGCATCACCGCCTATGGCAACGAGCTGCTCGATGGCCTGGACCAGATGCCCGGCTGGCCTGAGAAGGTTCGCACCATGCAGCGCAACTGGATTGGCCGCAGCGAAGGCACCGAAGTCACGTTCAGGGTTCAGGGTTCAGGGCCCAGGGCCCATGAAATTTCCGTCTTTACCACCCGCGTCGACACCATCTTCGGCGCCACGTCGCTGCAACTCGCCCCCGAGCACGCGCTCATCAAGCTGTGGACCGCAGACGACGCGAACCTCGCTACCGAAGTCGATCGCATGATCGCCGACCAGAAGGCGGCCAAAGAGGCCGGCGACCTCGGCACGCTGGAAAAGCACGGTGTCTTTACCGGCCACCACGCGACCAATCCGTTCACCGGCGAAAGCATGCCGATCTGGGTTGCGAACTACATCCTTGCCGACTACGGCACGGGCGCCATCATGTCCGTCCCCGGCCATGACGAACGCGACTTCGAGTTCGCCACCAAGTACGGTCTGCCCATCAAGCGCGTTGTTGCGCCAGCGGTCTCCGGCGGCTCGGGGGACGACACCGGCGATCTCGACCTGCCCTACACCGGCGAGGAAGAGGCCGTGCTGATCGACTCCGGCGAGTGGACCGGGGAGGCATGCCTGGAAGCCCAGGACAAAATGGGGCACTTTGCCGAAGCGAACGGCTTTGGCAAGCGCACCACCACGTTTCGGCTGAAGGACTGGGGCGTCAGTCGCCAGCGCTACTGGGGCACGCCCATTCCGTTTGTCTACTGCACGAACGGCCATGAGGGGATCGCGCCCAATGACCCCGTTCCGCTGCCCGAGTCTGCGCTGCCCGTCATCCTGCCGGAAGACATCACCATCACGCAGGAGGGCGGCTCGCCGCTCGCCAAGGTGCCTGCGTTTCTGCACACCAACTGCCCGGTCTGCCACGGCCCTGCGCGCCGTGAGACCGACACGATGGACACCTTTGTCGACTCAAGCTGGTACTTCTACCGCTACACGGACGCGCACAACGCGCAGCGGCCGTTCGACACCGCCAAGGCGAACTATTGGTTTCCGATCGACCAGTACATTGGCGGCGTGGAACACGCCATTCTGCACCTGATCTACTCGCGCTTCTGGACCAAGGTCATGCGCGACATCGAGGTCGACGGCCAAGGCTTGATCGCCAACAGCGAGCCTGCCGCGCGCCTGTTTACGCAGGGCATGGTCATCAAAGACGGCGCCAAGATGTCCAAGTCCAAGGGCAACGTCGTCAGCCCGGACGAGATGATCGAAAAGTTTGGAGTCGACGCCACCCGTGTCTATGCGCTGTTTGCCACCTCGCCCGATCGTGAGCTTGATTGGCAGGAGGATGGCGTCGCCGGGGTAAGCCGCTTCCTCGCCCGCTTCTACCGACTCGCCACCAAGTACGCGCCGCAGATTTGCGAAATAGTAGTTCCTGTCCCTGGTTCGTCATCTCGACCGGAGGCGCCCCGCGCCGGAGTGGAGAGATCTGCAGTTCGGCTTGCCGATACAGCTGACGCTTCTGCGCAAACGCCTACAGGCGCTGCACTGCTGCGCACGCTGCATCAGACCATCGCCAAGATCACGGAAGACTTCACCGGCCGCTGGCACTTCAACACGTCCATCAGCGCCATCATGATCCTCGTCAACGAGATCGTCTCTGCGGAAAGCAAGATCGACGCCGGCGAGGTGTCCACGGTCACCCTTGGCGAACTGTTCCGCTCCATCACGCTGATGTTGGCGCCGTTCGCTCCGTTCATGACCGCTGAACTCTGGGAGCAGCTGGGCGGTACGGGCCATGTCTTCCGCCAAGCGTTCCCGGTGGCCGATCCGGAACTCGCCAAAGAAAACGAAATCGAGATTCCCGTGCAGATCAACGGCAAACTCGTCACGGTCATCAAGGTCGCCGCCGACGCACTCGAAGACGCGATCAAGGCAGTAGCCATGGCGGACGAAAAAGTGGCTGCCCGTCTTGAAGGCAAGACCGTCGTGAAGACCATCCTGGTGAAGGGCAAGCTCATCAATCTTGTAGTCAGATAAACAGGGGCACTGTTATTCTTGCCTTGAGGAGAGGCTGGACAATGACGAATCTTCAATTGCTCCTGTCCATCAGTATCCCGAGCGTCCTCGTCGTTCTGTCCTGGATTTCGAATAACGTCAGGCTGTCCACTCTGGAAAAGCGAGTCGACGGTCTGGACGGGCGAATTGACGCGCTTTCTAACCGTCTGGACGGGCGGATCAACTCCCTGGCCGATTCCCATCACCGCGACATGCTCCAGATCATGCAGGCGCTCACCGGCCTGCACGAGCGTGTCGCCATTGTGGAATCCAAGCAAGCCTGAGTCGCGAACCTGATCGCAAATCCGTCAGTGCACAACGGGACGGGTGCGCGGCATGCCAGACACACGCCGCAGCCCGGCCCGCATCGCGTTTTTGAAGCGATCAAACACCATTGCCAGCACGATGCTCAGCGCCACGGCCGCCAGCACCATCAGCCAGCCGCCTACCCAGCCCTGTAGCGGCCCGCCGGCCAGCGCGATCACCAGGATGAACAACGGCACGTGCACCAGATATAGGGTGAAGGTGCTGTCGGCCACCAGTCGGATGGCACGCGCCATGTGCTCGGGGACTGGCGCGACGTAGCGGTCAAGCACCAGCAGCGTGGGCAACAGCGCCGCTGTAAGGCCAGTGCCGGTGATGAGGTAGCTGACGCTGAAGCGGTCGAGCCAGTGCAGGGTTTCGCCGTGGAACTCCGCGCGCCCCCATGCAAAGCTTGCCACGGCATGGGTCAACGCCGCGGACCGGTGTGCCACGGTGGTGCGCTCGAGCATGTGCGCCAATGGCTTGCGCAGGGCTAGAAGCGCAGCGACGTACGCGGCCAACACGCCCGTCGTCCACGCCACGGCGTTGCGCACGTTGTGTAGCCGCGCGTACAGGTCATACAGCACCAAGCCCAGCAGCCAGATAGGGAAGAGCAGCGCAATCGACGGGCCCACCGCCAGCAACAACAGTGGCACAAGCACCCAACGCGCCCGCGGGGCATAGTGCAGCAGGCCGTACAGCGCGTAGTAGGCACACTCAAACGGCAGCGACCAGAACGGGCCGTTCGACAGCGGCGGCGATCCCCACCCCCACCAGCCCACCGTGAACGATAGGTTTTGGTACAGCTCAAGCGGCACCGCGGCCCACGGGAACGGGTTGGCCACCTGCGCATACGCGCCCGGCGAGATCAGAAATGCCGCCCGCTCGAAGACTACGGTGATGAGCAGCGCCGGCAACACCACGGAGTAGATTCGCGAGACGCGATCGATGGCATACAGCTCGCCCGTGCCCACGCGCGCCACGGTCACATAGCGGATCACAAAGCCGGATAATACGAAAAAGACACAAACGGCGCTGTTGCCGGACCGTTCGGAGATGATCGGGCCCGCCTTCACATAGTGGAGGGGCATGTGGCTGAGCGCCACCGCAATCGCCGCACCGAACCGCAGTACATCCAGCAGCACCGAGGCATTGCGGCCAAAAAAGCTTCGTTCGCTGCTGCCTGCCATTGGATAGCTTGATTATATGCAGTGCAGGGCGGGCATCCACCTCTTGCTTGTCATCCCCGAAGGGGATCAGCGTTTGTATCGCTGAGTCCGGTGGCAACTCGCAAGGAGTTTCGCTGCCAAGTTTGCCGCCACCGGTCGCGACGCCCATACTAGACGCAGGTGCAAACCCTTGGCTTAACCTCGCCGAGTCCGGACCCAGACCTCATCCGCGCTCACAAGCATTGCATCCGCCACCGGCCCGAAGTCGAGACCAGTGCCATCTGTGGCTGCTTCTACTGCATGAGCCTATTTCCGCCTTCAGACATTTCTGAGTGGACCGACGAGGACGACCAAACCGCAGAGTGCCCGAAATGTGGTCTTGATGCGGTCATCGGCTCCGCCTCGGGCCCTCCCATCACCAAGCACTTTCTGCGAAGTATGCATGATCACTGGATCTAACCTCATCCAAGCGCGCAGCCCCACACCCCTCCGCGGCACACAGTCCCTCGTTGGCGTTATCACCTTTGTCCTCAGGCACCCGTCCCTGACGGCGCTGGAGCTGCTCTGGCGCTGGCTCGCCGCTGGTCCCTTGCTGTGGCTCGCCTGGCATCGTCTTGCCCCCACCTTTCAGGTCATTCCGCTGGACGCTGTCGCTCTGGGAGGCATGACTTTTTTTGAGCCTGTGCGCTCGGTCGCGGTGCTCGTGCGTCAACTCACACCGTTCCGGGCGCCGCTGGTTGCGACAGCGAAGTGGTGGGTCCCGCTCGCGTTGCTGGTCTGGGCCGCCCTTGCCACGTTGGGCCGCACGGCCGTGCTGCGTCGAGCCGATGCCTCCCTGCGGTCGCACTACGGTCCCATGGCGATCGTCAATCTGGTGCGCGCGGCCGCGTTCGGCCTGTTGCTGTATCTCTGGTTTCGCGCGGTCACCAGTGCCGTCTATCTCACGGTGATTGCCCCGGGCCGCACCGGCGGGGAGCCTAGTCTTGTTTTGCTTACGGCCGTGATGGTCATCACCACCCTGATCTTTTTCTTGGCATGGTCGCTCAACATTTGGGTGTTGGACCTGCTGCCGTTACGTCGTATGACGGGGCTTCAGCTCACACGCGCCCAGCGGAAGCAGCTCCGCGCCAAACTGGTTGAGACCAATCTCGTGATGGGCATCGTGCGCGTGATCTTGCTGGTGCTGGCACTGACGTTCTCTGCCTCGCCGCTGCCCTTTCAGAGCCGTGAAACGCAGGCCTACATCAACGTGTGGTGGGTGGGCGTGGCTGTGTTCTACATCCTCAGCTCGGACCTGTTCCATGTGGTTCGGCGCATCGCGTACCTGCGCTTGCTGCAGAGTGTTGCCGGTGCAGAGAGCGCACCCTCATCCTCCAATTCCTAACGACGGTATAGCTGGCCACAGAAACGCGGGCCATGTCGTTCGGAACGGAGCATGACGGAACCAACAACGCCAGCTAGCGCAATTGGACGCTGCTCATTATGACGTCCAGCGCGCGTTGCAGCGTTTGCTGTTGCACGGACGTCAGTGGGGTGTTCTTTCCAGGCGCTGCGATGTCGGGGCAGAGCGTCTGCTCGTCTCGCTCAAACACGAAGCATGTACCGGATTGCGCCACGGTATCCAGCGTGCTCGTCCGTGGATGACACACGGCAGCGTCGCTGCTGGCTTTGGTGTACACGAGGCCGTTGATGGTCTCCTGGCTCGTGCTCTGAACCTGGACGGCCGCCTTCGCCAGCGCCGCGCATTGATCGGTGCTTAGACCGCTCCTCGTGGTCCAGCTGAAGCTGACCCCGACAAGGTTGGTGGTCGCATAGGGTGTTCCTTGGGCGAGGAAGGCCTCGGTGCCTTCCGCCGGCGCGGCTACCTTCGTGAAGGCCGGGGCTGCCATGAGACCACCGGTGACCAGCGGACGCCATGAGGCCGGATACACAAACCGTACCCCGTGTTGCGGGTCGGCAAAGGTCGTCATGCCCGCTTGATCTGTGCTGGTTTTGGGCGCTTCCGGTGCGTCGGCCGCATCCACGCTGCCGGGCAGGGCGCGAGAGCCGGGGCTGGTGATAGGCAAGGTCTCCTCCGCCGGCTTTCTTGCGCTCCGGCAACCCTGCATCAGCAAGGCACTAAAACTGGCACAAGCAATCTGAATACCCCTGCGTACGTTCATCAGCAGACTTGGACGCTGTCTGGTGCGCTCGCGGGTCCGGGTAGACTGGAAACGTGGACCTAAGTCAGCCCGAGTTCCAGGCCGCCGTCGAAACCGCAACCATCGTCATCCTCGACTTCGGCTCACAATATACCCAGCTCATCGCCCGCCGCATCCGCGAGCTCGACGTCTTTTCGATCGTGTTGCCGTGCACGACGCCCCTGGCCGAGGTGCTTGCCCTAAAGCCCAAGGGCATCGTTCTCTCCGGCGGTCCCAGCAGTGTCTATGACGCCACCGCGCCCAAGGCCGACCCGGCCGTGCTGCAGACCGGCCTGCCGTTGCTGGGCATCTGCTACGGCCTGCAGTTTATGACGCATCACCTGGGCGGTCGAGTCGTCCCGGCCGCGGCGCGTGAGTACGGCCATGCCGAAGTTCATGCCACGGCCGAGTCGCAGCTTTTTCGCGGCTTGCCCGAGCAGATCGACGTGTGGATGAGCCACGGCGACCACGCCGAAGCGCTCGCCCCCGGCTTCCACGTCGTCGCCAAGACCGCTAACGCCGTCGCCGCAATTGCCAATGAGCCGGCGAAGATGTGGGCCGTGCAGTTCCACCCCGAAGTCGCCCACACGCGCCAGGGCACCGAGCTGCTGCGCAACTTCGTCGTGGATATTTGTGGCGCCGCGCAGGACTGGACCCCCGCCCACTTCATCGAAACCACCGTACACCGCATCCGGGAGCAGGTCGGTCTAACAGGCCATGCGATCTGTGGGCTTTCCGGCGGCGTTGACAGCTCCGTAGCCGCAGTTCTCGTCCAGCGCGCCATCGGCGATCGCCTGACCTGCATCTTCGTCAACAACGGCGTGCTGCGCAAAGGCGAGTTTGACGCCGTGCAGAAGACGATGCGGGAGGACCTTGGCCTGAACGTCGTCGCCGTCGACGCCAGTGACCGCTTCCTGGGCAAACTCGCTGGGGTCACCGACCCTGAGCAGAAGCGCAAGATCATCGGCAATGAGTTCATTGCTGTCTTTGACGACGAAGCCAAAAAGATCTTCGAGGCCGAACGCAGCGCCGGCGAAGAGGTCGCCTGGCTGGTGCAGGGCACGCTCTACCCAGACGTGATCGAGTCCGCCAGTGTCCATGGCCCCTCACACGTCATCAAGAGCCACCACAACGTAGGCGGCCTGCCCGCGGACATGAAGCTCAAGCTGATCGAACCACTCCGCGATCTCTTCAAAGACGAAGTCCGCCGCGTTGGTCGCGACCTCCGGATGCCGACCGAGATCCTGGAGCGTCAGCCGTTTCCCGGCCCTGGCCTCGCTGTCCGCATCCTCGGCGAGATCACCCCGGACCGCGTCGCCATCCTGCAGGAGGCTGACGCCATCTGCACCGAGGAGATCCACCGCGCGGGCCTCACCACCAGGTTGTGGCAGAGCTTCGCCGTGCTGCTGCCGGTGAAGACCGTCGGTGTCATGGGCGACCAGCGCACCTATGCCTACACCTGCGCCATCCGCGCCGTGGAAAGCGAGGATGGCATGACCGCCGACTGGGCCGCGCTGCCGTATGACGTCCTGCGCAGCATCTCCAGTCGCATCGTCAGCGAGGTGCGCGGCATCAACCGCGTCGTGTACGACATCACGTCCAAGCCGCCTGGCACGATCGAGTGGGAGTAGCGCCATTGCGGATTGTCTGGCGCGTGCTGCTGGTTCTGTTGACCTTCGTCGGGGTCGGCTACGCGACCATGCACCTGCTCATCGCGCGCGCCGTGGCCCGGGGCACGCCGGAGTACAGCGTGCGCATGGGCGGGGCGCTTGGTGGCCTCTTTGTCGGCGGTGCCGCGGCAGTGCTGGTCGGCCTCGTTCTCCTGATGGCGGGCAGAACGCGTCCCGCGCCGCAAGACCTCGACGGCGACTAGCCGCGTCGTCGCTCGCAGCGCTAGATGGCTTCGCGTTTGCCGAAGATCGCCGTCCCAACCCGCACCGTCGTTGAACCTTCTTCGATGGCCATCTGGAAGTCGCCCGACATCCCCATCGAAAGCTCGCGCAGGCCAGGGAAGCGCACGCAGTGTTCATCGCGCAGTTCACGCAGCCGACGGAAGTACGGCCGCGCTTTTTCGCCTTCGGCGTCCAGCGGCGGAACCGTCATCAGCCCGCTGATGCGCAGGTGCTGCAGCGGCGCGATCGCCTCCAGCAGGGCCCCAAGCTCCTCCGGAGCGATACCATGCTTGCTTTCCTCCGTGGAAAGCTTCACTTCGACGAGCACCGGAAGCACCTTGCCTCCAGCGCCTGCCGCGGCGTCTAGCCGCACCGCCGTCTTTTCCGAGTCCAGCGTGTCGACAGCCCCGAACAGCTCGGCGGCCTTCGCGGTCTTGTTGTTCTGCAGCGGCCCGATCAGGTGCATCTCCAGGTCCAGCATGTTCGCCAGGTCCGAGGCCTTGCCCTGCACCTCCTGCACGCGGTTTTCGCCAAACAAGCGCTGCCCGGCGGAGTAGGCCTCGCGAATAGCCTCGACGGGGTGCGTCTTGCTTACGGCCATCAGGCGCACCTCGTTCGGTGATCGCCTGGCGCGTTCGCAAGCGGCGGCCAGCTCCCCGCGCACCCGTTCCAGATTTTCCTGAATACTCACTTCGCCAGTGTACGGGGGCAAAACCGTGCCGATTGCATCCCCTGAAAGTTGCATCCACTTAGGCGTTTCACCCGTCTCACAAAGCAGGAGCGTTGGCCTTCGCGGCAACTTTCGGAGCCCTGACGGGTTACAGCCGCTGAGAGCCATATCGCAACAAGGAGTCCTTCAGATGTCCACGTCGTTCCAGCTCTACCCAGTTATGCGCCGCAGCCTCCAGTTGGCTGTCTTCGCCGGCGCCGGGCTCGCCGTAGCCGGCGCTCAGACGCCGTCCACGGCAGCGGACGCCACGTCGCCTGCGCATCCGGCCGCCTTCCAAACTGCCGCGGTTCCGTCTTTTTCGACCGGCGCTGCCGCACCGTTGTTCAGCTCGAGCGCGTCCTCCTCGAGCGAAGCCTATGACCCGGCACAGGCGGCTAACCAGCAGCTCGCTTCCGTAGAAAAGTTCAACATCCCCGGTGCGGAGGCCATGCAGTATGGCCAGCGCCGCCGCTACGGCGCACCCCGCTACCGCGGTGGCAACACCAACGCAGACGGGTCGGAAAAGTACACCGGCTACGCCGGCGGCGGGTTCTCTTCGCCGGCCTCGACGAACTTCAACTACGCCACCACCAGCTGGGGTTTCCAGGTGGGCGCTGGACGTAACTTCAACAAGCACTTCGGCACCAACCTCGAGTTCGACTACGACCACTTCGGGATGACCAGCGCGACGTTGCAGAACCAGCAGAACCTGTACAACACGATCATCGGCTTTTACGACCCTGCCTACCCTGGGGATGGATCGGGGATCGCAGGCCTGGATGGTAATAGCCACATCTGGTCGTTTTCGCTCAATCCTGTGTACAACGTGCGGTCGGGTGAGGGCCTAGGTGCGTACGTTACCGGGGGTGTTGGGTTTTACCATAAGGTGGCGAACTTCACCGTCCCGGAAGAAGGTGAGGCGTTCGACCCGTACTATGGGTTTTACTCGTACGTGGCGAACGAGGTGATCGATCACTACACCTCGAACGCGTTCGGCATCGACGCGGGTTTTGGGCTTACCTATAAGTTCTCACGCTTCGCCAACGAACGGCTCTACGGCGAAGTGAAGTACGTATACCTCGTGAACTCAAATCGGCCTGGTGTGACGCTAGCCACGGTAAACAACACCAACGCCGGTGTGGCAAATGACTTTCCGCAGAACAGCCTGCACACAGGCTATCTTCCGGTGAAGTTTGGTATCCGTTTCTAGTCACAACTGCAGCAAGGGAAAGGCCCGCTTCGGCGGGCCTTTTTGCTTTGCATAAATGATGATCACAGCGTCGCGTCAAACGCCGACCGGGTAAGGCTTCTCATGCAGGCCTTCACCCTGGCTGCCGCCCCCCTTGCGCTCAAACAGGCCCTGCATCAGGCTGAGCAGCCCGGTGTACCAGTAGCCCAGCACAAAGAGCAGCAGGAACGGCACGGTGAAGAAGTTTTCCGTGCTGACCGCATACCAGACGGTCCAGGCGAAGTAGCAGCCGATCAGCAGTTCGATCCAGGGAATGATGCCGAGCCGCTTGCGATACTTCTTGGCGTTCGACTTCTCACCCTTTAATTGCACGCGGTACTTGGGCGTGCGCGCAAAGGCGCTCTTGATGCCGAACAGCGCTTCCATTACAGCCTTGGTATTGGTGATCGCAAGCCCTGTACCCATGGCCATCAGGAACGGCAGGTAGATCACCGTCTTCCACCATGTTCGCGGAAACAGCTCTTTCTGGCTCACCATGTAAAAGGTCGAGACCGACGCTGTGGACGCGAGGAACAGCGGCAGGTCGATCAGGATCATCTGCACCGGGCCCTGCCATGAACGAATAATCATGGCAGGCATCAGCAGCGTCGAAAGCACGATCATCAGCGGATAGCTGATGTTCGCGGTGAGGTGGTACCAGGCTTCCAGCTTGGTGTGAAATGGGGCATCGGACTTGAAGACCAAGGGAAGGATCTTTTTGCTGGTCTGGATGAGTCCTTTGGCCCAGCGCGCCTGCTGCGTCTTGAAGGCGGTCATCTCGATGGGCAGCTCGGCAGGGCACTCGACGTCCTGCAGATACTTGAACCTCCAACCTTTCAACTGCGCGCGATAGCTCAGGTCGGTGTCGTCGGTCAGCGTGTCATGTTGCCAGCCGCCCGCTTCTTCAATCGCCTCGCGCCGCCACATGCCGGCGGTGCCGTTGAAGTTGAAGTAAACGCCAGCGCGCGAGCGGCCACCGTGCTCCAGCACGAAGTGCCCGTCCAGCAGAATGGCCTCAACCTGGGTGAGAAAGCTGTAGTCGCGGTTGAGGTGTGTCCAGCGCGTTTGCACCATGCCCACGCCGGGCTCCGCGAAGTGGTGCACCACGCGCATCAGCCAGTCGGGCGGCGGCACAAAGTCCGCGTCGAAGATGGCGACCAGGTCGCCCTTGGCGCTCTTCAGCCCTTCTTCCAGCGCACCTGCTTTATAGCCATAGCGGTTGGTGCGATGAAGATAATAGATCGGCTGCGGGGCAAGCCCTTCTGTGCCGTTCGCGTAGCGCGCAACCACACCCGCGGCAACGTCCTTGGTTTCATCGGTGGAATCGTCGAGCACCTGGATCTCGAAGCGGTCACGCGGGTACTCGATACGGCAGCACGCGTCGATCAGCCGATCCACCACGAATTGCTCATTAAACATCGGCAGCTGGATGGTGACGAACGGTAGCTGCCCTTCCGTGAAGGATGCGGGAGGTTCGGTGGAGTGCGACGCCTTGCGCTTGTTGCGGTAGTACAGCCACACCAACTGGTAGCGATGAACTCCGTAGAACGCCAGGATGATCATCACGATGAAGTACGGCACCAGCATCGCGATGTCGAAGCTGTTCCAGCGGTAGGCGTGACGGAACGTGTGGTCCGCGTAATGCGTCTTCCAATAGTGCCCCAACCCATGGGTTGCGAAAAAGGCAAGCGCATTCAGCAGAGGATGCAGGGGGAGAGCTCCAGCGTTCAGGAAGAACATCACCATTCTAACGGGCACCGTCGTCGCGGCCACTCACAAGGACCGAGCCACGGGAATCTGCAGAGCGTGGCTGTAAGCTTTCCTCGCCTAAGTTGCGGGCGGGGTTGCCTGCGCCCATCCTCACGCTATAATGACGACATCACCTGCGCTGGAGAGTTGGCCGAGAGGCTGAAGGCGGCGGTTTGCTAAACCGTTATAGGACCAAAAGTTCTATCGGGGGTTCGAATCCCCCACTCTCCGCCACACCTTGAATAAGCATCGACACAATCGCTTCACGCCAAAAGCGGGCTGTTCACCGATTGTTTGTCTCCGGTTGCGCAAGCTGCCGGCAGCTTGCCTGGAAGGTGCTCGCCGGTTTCTGGTTCAGATCACCCTGCGCGACCGACCCCCCGTACCGGACAGCGATATGCAAGGCGGCTCCCTGCAGAGCTGCACTGAAGGTGCGCTCGGGCAGTCCGTCCGCAGCTGGCAAGGTGAACCTTAGGAAGTCGACCCCAAGGCTGTCCGTATGAAACGGGTATTCGGTACGGTGTCCCGCGCCATCGCAGAGGTGGATCGTGCCCGCCAGTGCCGGTCGTGAGAAGAGACTGACGAGACTTCGATGCACCTCGAGAAGGACGATTTGGGTGTCGCGTTTCGACGTAGGCTGGTGGGAGGTACCCTCGGCGTTTTGCGTCTGGCTTGCCGGCCCGAGGGAGAGCGAGGTCGTCTGCGCTGCCCCGTCTGGTTCCATGGTCTCCACCGTACCGATCCAGGAGCCTGTCAGGTGCCGGAACATCGTCAGACGGCCTTCCAAAAAGATGGCGGTCGGGATCAGCGCGAACACCGCAGCAATGCCCACAAAGACGACGAGCGAACGGAGCAGACCGCCAGGGCTGGAACGGGTTTGTCCGTACTTGCCGGCGAAGGCTTTCTCCTGGGGTGTCCCATGCTCCGCATACCACCGCTGCTGCTCCTTTGTGAGCATTTGGCCTCCGACGCTTCGCGTAAACAGTCCACCATAGGAGATCACGAACGAGACGAAGGTGAACCGGGGAGGGCTTGGGATCCTGCGGTGCTGGATGGACCGGACTGTGGCGAGAGTTTGCCGGTCGTTAGTGCCCAAAAAGCCTTTCGCAGTTACGGAAGAGCCCAGCCGCTAGGTTGACCTTTTGCCCGCGCACCGCTAGTCTCGACCTCACTGCCGCTTATCCTCGTCCGCCCTCCGCCTTTGCTCGTCTACGGCGTTTGGGCGAAAGGTGCGAGTACAAGAATCCGAGTCTGGCAGGAAGGATTGATTCAATGAAGTCGTTTGCCTCATCGAAAGCAGCGGCCCTTGCCGCTTCGCTTACTGTTCTAGCCTCGTCTGCGATGTACGCGCAGACCGTGACGGGTTCCGTCACAGGCATCGTGTCCGATCCCAGTGGGGCAGTGGTTCCCAATGCCGCGGTGGTCGCGATCAACACCGCGACCGGCGTCCGGACGCCGACCACCAGCAACGCCAGCGGTGAGTATGATCTCCGCTTCCTTCCGATCGGCACCTACCAGGTGGAAGTCACGGCCCCCGGTTTTTCGAAGCTGACCATTCCCACCTTTCAGCTTGAGATTAACCAGAATGCCAAGGTGGACGCCCATGTGACGGTCGGCAGCACCGAGACGGTCAAGGTCGAGGCGAACATGGCGCCTATCCTGGATGCATCAGACGCCACGCAGGGGCTTTCCATCGATGCGAGCACGATCGCATCGTTCCCGCTGAATGGAAGAAACTTCTCGTCGCTCACGCTGTTTCAGCCGGGCGCGGTGGCGACGGCTCCCACTGGGTTGACGAGCAACAACGCCATTCAGCGCACGACGTATAACAGCGGCGTCGTTACGCAAAACGGCAACCGTGCCCAGGACAATACGTACACGCTTGACGGGATCACGATCGACGAAACCCAAAACAATCTGATCGGGTATAACCCGTCTCCGGATGCCCTGCAGGAGGTGCGCGTCATCTCGGCGAACGCGCCTGCGGAGTACGGCAACGTGGGCGGCGGCGATGTGGTTTCGGTGTTGAAGAGCGGCACCAACCAGCTCCACGGCAGCCTGTTCTACTACGTGGAGGACCAGGACCTTACGGCGAATAGCTTCAGCAACAACTTTTCCGGTACCCCGAAGACACCGTACACGCAGAACACCTTTGGTGGCACGGTGGGTGGGCCTATCCTGAAGAACAAGCTGTTCTTCTTTGTGGATTATGAGGGGGTCCGCAGCCACTCCGGGGGGTTGGGCGCAGCCAGTGTGCTTTCGGCGGCGGAACGGCAGGGTGACTTCTCACTCGTCGAGCAAACTTTCACTACTCCGAATCAGCCCTTTACCTTTGTCGATCCCCAAAACGGCTACCAACCCTTCCCGGGCAACAGGATTCCGGTCGTTAATCCGGTGGTGAAATTTCTCCTCGCGCACCCGGAGTATTATCCGCTCCCAAACCACGCACCGACGGACGGCCTGGATCAGAACAACTTCCAGGGCCCGACCAACGCTTTTGTCACCAACGACCAGGGCGACGTGAAGATCGAGTACGATCCGCGTCAGGCCGACAAGGTAACGGCCTTCTATAGCCAGGGAATAGCCACCGGCGGCAGCACCTCGCAACTGCCGATCACCTTCCCCATCGCCAACCGCTACCCCGATAAGATCGGCGGGGTCACCTGGGTGCACACGCTTTCCTCTGCAGTCGTGAACGAGGCCCGTTTCGGCTTCACGCGCATTCGGTGGGACAGCAACATCCCGACAGACTCCACAGGTGCCTTTGGAACCAACGGCGATACGGTGGTTGGTCTGTCGACGCCCGCACCGCAGCAATTTGTTGGCTTCACGTACCAGGGTGTGGGCGAGGTGACGGGCGTGGGCGACCCCGCAGCGCCGCAGCAACTGCGCGACAACACCTTCAGCGTTCATGACAACCTGACCATGCAGCGCGGACAGCACACCTTCACTCTGGGCGGGCAATTTCTCCGGTATCAGCAGAACTTCACCCAGTACGGTGGCGGCGGACAGCTAGGCACTTACAACTTCAGCGGCCAGTTCAGCACGTTGCCTGGCGGCAAATCGTATGCCCCGGTGGACTGGTTGTTGGATAGGTCAATTGGTCAATCCATCAGCCTGTCCAACGGCTTCTTCGGTGAACGACAATACCGCGTTGCCGGCTTTGCCCAGGACGATTGGAAGGTGACCGACAAGCTGACCTTGAACCTGGGCCTGCGGTATGAGTTCGACTCGCCGTTTGTTGAGGTGCATAACCAAATCGCAAACGTGATCCTGAGCGGACCGCAACAGGGCCTGGTCGAGTACGCGGGGCAGGTTCCTGCCGGCGCCCCGGCCGGTTCGCTGGTCTGCCCCAACCGCGCCTGTTTTCAGCCAACCTACACAGAGTTTCAACCGCGCTTCGGCTTCGCCTACCAGGCGGCGCAGCGCTTTGTCATTCGCGGCGGCTATGGCGCGACAAGCTTCCTGGAAGGCAACAGCACCCTGATAGCGAGCGCGCCATTCATCACGGCCTTCTCGCTGAGCGGAACCGCGCCTGTCGCGTCCAACCCGGGAAGCTACTTCTCAGAGGCGAACGGCTTTCAGGTAGGTGCCGCCGGCGGCTTGAGCAATGCCAGTTATACGGCTTATAACCAGACATACCGCCCGGCCTATGTGCAGGAGTTTAATCTCACAACGGAGTACGAGCTCAATAACTCCACATCAGCGCAGATCAGCTATGTGGGTGAGTTAGCGCAGCGTTTGATTGACTATCGCAACGGTAATCAGCTGACTCCGGCGCAGGCTGCCTCCTTCGCTGCGCTCGGTCTCACCGCTTCATCGCCGCTGGCCAGCATCCCCGTGCAGGATCGAGCTCCGTTGGCGAACCTTGTTGGCCAGAACAACCGCGTCGAGACCTTCGATACCGAGGGCGTGGCCAGCTACAACGCTTTGCAGATGACGTTGCGTCACCGGATCAGCAAGGGCTTCCAGGCCACGGTCAACTACACCTACTCCAAGGCCCTGACGGATACCAACGGGAACTACGGCGCAGCAGAGTCTTCTGGATCGAACGGTATTCAGGATGGGTACAACATCCTGGGCGACTACGGTCCTTCCGAGCTTGACGTTCGCCACAATCTGTCGGCGAACGGCTCGTACACGATCCCTTTCGGTCACGGGCAGATTTTTGGAAGCAACACGAATAAGGCTCTGGATCTCATTGCGGGTGGATGGACATTGTCCTCAACCGTGATTGCGTTCTCCGGTCTTCCGGTGACGATCACATCCAATGACAATAGCAATACGTTCACTTATAGCGCCCGCGCCAACCATTATCGCAAACTGCATATTGTGAATCGTAGCGTTGCGCATTGGTTCGGCACCGATCCCTCCGCGGTCCCCTGCGACGGGTCTAATAACGAGCTCGATAACGGGGTCTGCGCGTAC
>CAXTRU010000013.1:0-5599 GCA_964246665.1 uncultured Acidobacteriaceae bacterium | reverse complement strand
GTGTTGAGTTGTCCAACAGCTTCGGTACGGCGGCCAATGGTACCGAGCGCGCACCCGGCTTCGAACAGATCGACGCTTCGCTTTTCAAGGATTTTCGGATCACGGAACGTCACGTACTTGGCTTCCGGGCCGATGCGTACAACGTTTTCAACTTGGTCAGCTACGACAATCCAAACAGCAGCGTGAGTGATGTAAAGAACTTCGGGCAGATTAACAGTTCGCGCAATGCTCCAAGGACCATTCAACTGCAGGCACATTACAACTTCTAATCCCACATGCTAGGCAAGATGTCGGATTTCGTCATGACCCTTACTCCTTTAAGCAGAGCTTCGCGACAACGCTGTACGGTCGCAAAGCTCTGCTTTTTGCTTTGCCTGGGAAGGATCATGTTTGCCCAGGGTTCAGCCTCGGACGGAGCGCCGGCACCGGAAGCTCCACTCACCTACAGCTGCCACTTCACCAAGACGCCACCACGCATCGACGGCAAGTTGGACGACAAGGCCTGGAAGCAGGCGGCGTGGACCACTGACTTCGTCGACATCGAAGGAAAGCTGAAGCCGGCACCGCGTTTCCGCACGCGTGTGAAGATGCTGTGGGACCACCAGTACCTGTACATCGCCGCACAGCTCGAAGAGCCGGATGTGAAGGCGACGCTGACCCAGCATGACTCAGTGATCTTCAAGGACAACGATTTCGAGGTCTTTGTGAAGCCGCTGCCGGCAACGGTGAGCTACTACGAGTTCGAAATGAACGCGCTGAACACGGGATGGGATCTGTTCCTGGCCAAGCCCTACAAGATGGGCGGCCAAGCGGACAATAGCTGGGATATCCCCGGGCTGCGGACGGCGGTTGCGGTGCAGGGAACGTTGAACCGCTCCGACGACACGGATCAGGGATGGACACTGGAGATCGCATATCCGCTGAACGCGTTTCAAGCGCGTCAGCAGGTACCGGCGCCGATGCCTGGAACGCAGTGGCGACTAAATTTCAGCCGCGTGGAGTGGAAGGTAGGGCAGGCGCATGAGGACAACTGGGTGTGGTCGCCGCAGGGCTTGATCGACATGCACGTGCCGGAGCGTTGGGGATATCTGAACTTCGTGCGCTAGCTGGTGCTGAGGTTCGGAGCGCAGGCGTTAGAGCAGGCCGGGATGGGTTCTGGCGAGCTTGGCGATGAGTTCGCCGAAGAGGGTATTCGCCCAAGCAAACCACGGGCGCGTGAAGTTGTGCACGTCGTTGCGGTTGTAGCTCTCGTGCATGAAGCCTTTGCCTGCGGTGGACGCCTTCAGCATCGTGAGGGCGTGTTGGATCTCCGCGGTGTTGTTGCTGGTGAGGGCATAGATGATCTGGGACATAGGCCAGATCATGTCGAGCCCTTCATGCGGGCCGCCGATGCCTTCCCCTGCGGAGCCGCGAAAGAACCAGGGGTTGCGCTCGCTCCACACCCAGGCGCGGGTGCGGGCATAGAGCGCGGGGTCGGGTGAGCTGGCGAGGTAGGGCAGACCGAGCAGGCTGGGCACGTTGGCGTCATCCATCAGAACGTGGCTGCCGAAGCCGTCGACCTCATAGGCCCAAATGGGGCCATTCGCTACCTCCATAACAGCGTATTGACGAAGCGCGGCTTCAACCTCGGTGGCTAGGGACAGGCACTCCTGCGCAAGGGCGGGATCCGTGCCGAGCGCATGCAGTAGCTCGGCAAGCTGGCGTAGCGAGGTGACGGCGAAGAGGTTGGACGGCACGAGGAATGGGAGGATGCAGGCGTCGTCGGACGGGCGAAAGGCCGAGGCAATGAGCCCGACGGGCTTCGCCGGGTTGCCACGGCCGTTGTTGTCCAGTGTGTCCGTGGACGTGAGGGCGTTGCGCTGGAAGTGGTAGGGCCCGGAGCCGTCCTTGCGCTGTTGCACACGCATGGTGGCAACGACGCGGCGCATCGCTTCGCGCCAGGCGCTATCGAACGGCGCCTGGCTGCCGGTGGCCTTCCAGAAGCCGTGGGCGAGGCGGATGGGATAGCAGAGGGAGTCAAGCTCATACTTGCGCTCGCCGACGCCCGCCTTCATGTCCGTGATGTCGGTGCGGCTCCACGAAAGTGGAGGCGCGGTGAGGTCAGCCATGAAGGCGTTGGCGTAGGTGTCGATGAGCAGGCAGCGGGTCTGGCGGCGAATGACGCCTTCGAGCAGGGCACGCAGACGATCATCCTTGGCGGCGAGCGGGAGGTAGGGCCAGACCTGCGCCGAGGAGTCGCGGAGCCACATGGCCGGGATATCGCCGGTGATGACGGCGGTATCGGGCTTGCCCTCAAAGTTGCCGGGTTCGACGGTGGTGTCGAGCGTGTTGGGGAAGCAATTGGTGAAGAGCATGGCGAGCGCCGGGTCGGTGATGCGCGCGCTGGTGGTGGTAAGGAATTGCTCGACGGCCTCGGACCGGAAGCGGCGCGCGCCGGGCGGGGGACGATGGCCACCGGCGACGGGCGAGGTGTCTGCTGGCGCTTGAGCTGGTGTTTGCGGCGGTGCTTGCGGCTTTGTTTGCGTTGGGGCTTGCCCATCCTGAGCAAAGGCGGGCAAGGACGTCAATAGGGTGGCGGCACCGGCGCCGCGCAGCAGAACTCTTCGGGAGATCTGGGGCATCTCTCCTCCAACCTTGCCCATAGTAGGCCCATTCGTCGAGAATGTTGATCATAGAGCTGCGGATATCCGTCGATGTGACGACAGCAGCGGCCCCCTTTTCTCGCAAAGACCGGAGTTTCCCCACGTGATTTCCCGCCGCAAGTTTCTTCAGACCGCAAGTGCGGTTTGCGCGTCTGCTGCAGTGCCTACATTGTCCTTTGCGGTGCCGGAAGGGGCAGCGGCGGCGGATCCTCTCCGTTGGGTGGACCCGCGCATCGGCACGGGTGGGCACGGGCACTGCTTTCCCGGCGCCAGCGTACCGTTTGCGGCTGTGCAGTTGAGCCCGGACACGTTTAACGACCAATGGGATTGGTGTTCGGGGTACCACATCTCGGATAGCTCGATCATGGGCTTCAGCCACACGCACCTGAGCGGCACGGGGTGTGGCGATCTGCTGGATTTTCTGGTGATGGCCGGCACAGGCGAGGTGAAGCTGCAGCCGGGGACGCGCGACAATCCCGAGGCGGGCTACCGGTCGCGCTTCCGGCATGAGGATGAGCACTCCGAGCCGGGCTTTTACTCGGTGTACCTGCAAGACCCCAAGGTGCATGTCGAGTTGACCTCGACGGAGCGGACCGCGCTGCACAAGTACACCTTTGCCCAGGGCGAGGATGCCTGGCTGATCCTGGACCTGACGCACAGTTACCTGACCAATGGGTGCTCGTCGGTGTACAAGGCTGAGCTGAGCCAGACCGCGCCGGATACGCTGGCGGGCGGCCATGTTACGCGAGCCTGGGGGCATGACCGGCACTGCTACTTCACGTTGCAGGTGTCCAAGCAGCCGGACAAGGTGGTGTTGTACTCGGATGACAAGCCCGTAGAGCCGGGTGGGGCTTTGCAGGGCGACAACCTGAAAGCTGTGCTGCACTTCAAGACGCAGCCCGGCGAGACGATCCTGGTGCGCACGGGGATATCCGGGGTGAGCGCGGTAGGCGCGGCCAAAAACCTGCAAGCCGAGCAGGCCGGGTGGAACTTCGAGGCGACGCGCGCGGCGGCGCAGGAGAAATGGCGTCAGCAGCTTGGGCGCGTGCACGCGGAGATCGCGGACCCTGAACAGAAGCGGATCTTCTACACGGCGCTGTACCACATGTCGCTCGGGCCTCAGTTGTTCGACGACGTCGATGGCCGGTACCGGGGCATGGATGCGGGCATCCACCAGCTATCGCAGGGGCAGCATAACTACACGACGTTCTCGTTGTGGGATACATTTCGTGCGGCGCATCCGGCCTACACGCTCTTGCAGAGCGATCGTGTGCCGGACTTCGCGAACACACTGATCCGCATGGCGGAGCAGAGCGAGGCAGGTATGCCGGTGTGGCCGTTGCAGGGCACGGAGACCGGCACCATGACTGGGTATCACTCGGCAAGTGTGATTGCGGAGGCGATCAGTAAGGGCTTCCCAGGGATCGACGCACAAGCCGCGTACCGTGTCATGGCGGAGCGTGCGCTGGTGGAGAACTTCGAGGGCCTGGGCTACTACCGCGAGATGGGTTACATTCCCTGCGATCGCGAAGGCGAGTCGGTCTCGAAGAGCTTCGAATACTGCTACAACGACTGGGCCGTCGCGCATGTGGCGCAAAAGCTGGGCAAGACGGAGATGGCGGCGATGCTGCAGAAGCGCTCCACCAACTACCGCCACTTCTTCAACGCGGAAACGAAGTTCATGCAGCCCAAGATGGAAGACGGTGGCTGGGCCGCGCCGTTCGATCCGATCGAGATGGGGCATAGCAAGCGCTGGCGTGACTATACGGAATCGAATGCCTGGCAGACGAGCTTTGGGATTCAGCACGACCCCGCTGGACTGATTGAGCTTTACGGAGGTCGCGAGCGCTTTGTGGAGCGGCTGGACCTGTTGTTCACCGTGCCCTCCACGCTGCCGCCGGATGCACCACCGGACATCGCCGGCATGGTGGGCCAGTATGCGCATGGCAACGAGCCTTCGCATCACATCGCGTACCTTTACGTGTATGCCGGTGCCCCGCACAAGACCCAGGCGCGCGTGCGCATGTTGATGGACACGATGTACCACGCGGCGCCGGATGGCATGGCGGGCAACGAGGACGTGGGACAGATGTCGGCGTGGTATCTGCTATCCGCCCTTGGCTTCTACGCTGTCGATCCGGTGAGTGGTACCTATGTACTGGGATCGCCGCTGGTAGAGCGCGCCACGGTGCAGCTGGGAGGTGGTAAGACGCTGAAGATCGAGGTGAAGCGGCGCCATGCTAAGGATTCCTACGTGCAGAGTTTCACGTTGAACGGCGAACGGCAGCAACGGGCGTGGTTCCGCCATGCAGAGATCGCCGCAGGTGGGTCGATTGTGCTGGAGATGGGCCCGGAAGCGAACCTGCAGTTCGGGGCGGCCGTGGAACACTTACCGCCCTCGCTGCAGTTGTAACCACGTGCAGCTTCGGGGAGGGCTGTGCCATGGGACCGCGGAGACAGACCGCACTTTCGGGCTTGCGATGAAGCAGATGTTTGCTTCGCGGGGTAATGCAACCGGGTGTGGCTGGCAAAGGTCCATACTCGGAACATTCCAAAGATTTCCACATCCGGGCTAGACACGGGGCTGGCATTGCGTTACTCTAACCAAGTCGCAAGTGAGCGGCACGGCTCGCAAGAGCGGTCGCCCTCCGCAGACCAAGCGTTTGACCGTAACAGTGCTGAGTGTCACAAGCTCGCACGCAAGGCAAACCCAAGCCACTGCAGACGAAAAGTTCAACAGGCACGCCGACAACGTCGAGTGCACCTGTTGACAGTCAAGGACAAAGGGTTAATCCCGGTTCTTGATCCAAGACAGACGGCTTAGGCCAGATCTGGCGAGGATCTTTGAAAACTTGGTTGAACGTGCCAGTCGTGAGAGGCATAAACCTTATAGGTTTGGCTAATTCTCACAAGTTATACCTCCGCTCCTTTCGAGCGAGCGGAGTTTGCTGTGATTG
>CAXTRU010000012.1:20588-21696 GCA_964246665.1 uncultured Acidobacteriaceae bacterium | reverse complement strand
CGCACCTTGGCCCCATCGACGCAGCCCCAACCCACATCCCCTGCCGGCATGCCCTCGGTATATTCCAGCAGAATGTTTTCGGTCAGCGTGCTCGCGGTGTTCAGCGGTCCACGCATCGCGGCCAGGTGCCCGTCCTCGGTAGCTCCCACACTGGCCGGAACATCGAAGATCGAGGTGCGACCTTTGCGTTCGGCCCTTGAGCCGCACGTCGCCAACACCTCATCGAGCCCTGACAGCTGGGCATGGTAGGCCTGCGCCACCCCTTCCGGAGTGCTGCCGATGCGGCCAAGAATGGCCGCTGCACTCCGCGCCGCCGCGCTCTGCGTGGCTCCGGCATAGTGGAACAGCGGATCGCTCGCCCCTTGGTCCTTAACACTCACGCGGACAGGACATCCAGGAAAGAGCCCTTCGCTGAGGGCCTTCGCGGACTCCCGTGTGCGCTGGTCGACATCTGCGTGGAACGCCACCCGGCTGGCGTCCTCACACCCTTGCTGCGCAAGCAGCCCCTCGGACGCAAGCATCTCGCGGTCAAAGGCGCCCTGCGTCCTCATGAGTTGGTAGCCATGCCGCGTCAGATTGCCGGGCGGCACGCTCCAAGCCGGCCAAGGTGCGGAGGAGAAACGGTCGTATTGAGACGGCATGCTGGTTGGGCTGCGAACGCCGTGGCGTGTGACATATAGTGCGTACACCAGCCGATCGGGCGTATGCCCGGGCTTACTGTCGCGCGCCCCCGTCTGCGCGATCCCGCTCGCCCATGCCGATAGGCACATCCAAACCACAAATCGTCCACGCGACCCCACAGAAGCCTCCACATCTGCCCTTCATCCACCGTCTACCGTGCCGCTGCAAAGGAGTAGCGCAACCCACCGCTATAGGTCGGCTTGTAATACTCGCGCTGGTTCACAAAGTGTGCGTCACCCTGGTAGTAGCCAAACACTTCGTTGTTCAGGTTCAGCCCGGAAACCACCGCCCGCAGCCCCTTCCAGAAGCGGTAGCTCGCCTGGGCGTCGACCTGGAAGTGGGTCAGCGTCCAAAGATCGCCCGAGGTTCCCGCCGGTCCCAACCCGCTCGGGTCGGCGCCGCTGACAAAGGAAGGCGACACATAGCT
>CAXTRU010000012.1:0-20549 GCA_964246665.1 uncultured Acidobacteriaceae bacterium | reverse complement strand
CATGCCCACACGCGCTGTAATGCGGCTGGTGTCATAGGTGGGGCTTAGCCTCCACGAGTTTGGCGACTGATCGATGGTTGTGGGATGGTCGGCACGCAACGGCAGCCCCTTTTCTTGCGAGGCCGTGTACGTGTAGCTGGCCGAAAGACCCAGTCCTCGCAGCACACCCGGAAGATAACTGAAGCGTTGCTGAAAGCTGAGCTCCGTCCCGTACAGATAGGCGTTTTGACCGTTGGTGAATTGCGTAATCGCGTCGCCCGGGTATTGGGCCAGCACCTGCCCGACCGAGGGCGGAAAGTAGCCGGGCGGGAACTTGGCGAGGCTCAACCCCCCGGGCAGGGTCACCTGGACCTGCGGCGCCGTCAGCTGCTTGAAGAAAAAACCCGCCTGCACGATCCCCAACGGGTGAAGATAGGCCTCATACAGCAGGTCATAGTTATTGGCGTGCTCCGGCCGCAAGCCCGGGTTTCCGATCTGCACAGCGATCGGACTCGCCGTGGAGTCTTCGGTCACATACGGCACCAATTGGTACGGATCAGGCCGTGCCACGCCGCGCGCATACACGGCACGCACCGCCGAGTTGCCGGTTACGGCATACCGAAGCTGGACGCTCGGCAGCAAATCGAGGTATCCAGGGTTGTTGCTCACGCCTGTGAACGTGAAACAGTTCCCAGGTGCCGGCGCAATGGGCGCACTGTTTGCCCGGCACTCGCTGTTGGAGGTCCCCCCGGCATAGGCGCCCGTCTTGGCGTTGTAGGTGCCGAAGAACGTCACGTTGTAGCCAAAGGTGAGATCGCGTGTCGCCTCGATGCGCAAGCCTGTATTCACGTGCAACTTGCCGAAGTCCACCGCGTTCATCAGGTAGCCCGCCGTGATCTGTTCCACCGTGTGGAAGAGATTGGGATAGGTGTCCGCAGCCGTTTTCTGCCCGTCAAGGTCGCCCTGGTAGTTGCGAAGGGTGTAGGCCTGCGCCTGTTCAAAGTCTGAGACCTGGCCGTAGTGCCCGCCGAAGTAGGTTCCGTTGTAATAATCCGTGTTGCTGAACGGACTCAGCACCTGGCTCACCAGCGGCGCGGTGCTGCCAAAGCTGTCATACACATTTTCTGTCGAGTCCTGCGTTTGGTGATCGTTGGCAAACTTGAAGCCCATTTCCAACGTCCCCGCATGGCTCCACCAACGGTAGCTGTGTGCGAAGGAGGTTTGCGCCGTTAGATTCAACTCCGCATTCTTGCCGGTTGAGATCGTGATGTCTTTGAACTGCCAATTCGTTGCACTCAACAAGGGCGATTGACTGGAGGTATCGCAACTACCGAAGTGTGGATGGTACAGGTCCGTCCCCTGCGACGGGATGTAGTTGCAGTACAGCGTGGCACCTACCCAAGAAAAGTCCGCCTTTGGATTGCCGGCTGAGTCCAGTTCATAGGCGCGTGACGCCGATACCTGGTACGTCCAGAGCGACGTGCCTTCCACCGTGCGCCCACCCAGAATCAATGTGCCTACCGAGGCATTGGGGCGCTTGCTGGAGGTGTAGAACTTGGGGTTCGATCCCTTGGTCGTTGCCGTCGGGTAGACGGGGTTTGCAGCCGTACCGCCGATCGCGGCCGAGACCGGCTCGTAATACCACTTATCGCCATAGTCCTTGAGATCGGAAAAGAAGCCGCGCCCATAGAACGCCGTTGCGTTGTTCAGCCGGTAGTCCACACTGCCGTCAAACCCGTACCGGGTGCGATAGTACCGGTATTCGCGAATGGTGTCGTTGTCATAGAACGGAACGGCTTGCGTGGAAAGCGGATCCAGCGCCGGCTGGATGTTATCGATGCCCCGTCCGTTATAGTCGAAGACCGCGTTGCCCAACACGCCCAATTTGTCATTCAAATAACGCTTGCCTGCCGTGCCGCCGAAATCATAGCTGCCGCGCCCGTTCAAAATGGGCGTGTAGCCGCCGTCGCCGTAAAGATCGAGGATGGGCCGGTCCGTGGCCTCCTTCGTGCGCAGGTTCACTGAGGCGCCGATGCCGTTGCCGTCCATGTTCGCCAACAAGGTCTTGTTCAGCTCAATGGCGTCCACCATGTCCGATGGGATCACGTCCAACCGCACCTGCCGCACCTGCGGTTCCGGTGCGGGAATCGTAATGCCGTCCACCGTGACATTGGTCAGCCGCGGCTCGGTCCCGCGCACCTGCAGGTACACCCCTTCCCCCTCAATGCGATACAGCGTGACCCCCGGAAGCCGGCCCGTGGCATCGGCGACATTTGCATTCGGCAGGCTGCGGATCACCTCAGACGGAATCACATCGAGAACATTGTCTGCCGTGCGGACTTGGTTGACCGATTCCGCTTCGCCATGCGGACGCGCCGCCTCAACCAGGATCGCTTCGCTGGCGTTCTGCACCTTCAACTGCACCGTCACGCTCGTTGTCTGATCCGGGAGGACATGGACGTCTTCGCTTTGCGGAGCGAAACCCACGTAGTTCACCTGCACCCGGTAGTCGCCCGCGGCGAGCCCTGGCAGCAGAAACCTGCCTTCGCCATCGGTCACTGCGTTTGTTTTCAGCGGGGTTAGGGTTACCTGCGCGTTCGGCATGGCCGCGCCCGCGGCGTCCACGACCGAACCGGCGATGGTGCCCTTGCTCCCCGACTGCCCATGGCCGGCCATCGTCAGCAGCAACAGCCATGGGCCGCCAACCATGAGCCGTCTCCGGAATGTGAGGCGAACGATCTGCGCGAACATAGGTTTCCTTCACTGGGCTGGCCGTGATCAGCCCGCTGTGGCACTTGAAACTCTGTGGTGTCTCCGCAGTGTGGCAAAGCAACCTAAAACCAATCTAAGGATGCGCAGCCGTGGGGCCGTTGTTCACCAAAGATTCATGCGCACTGCGTAGGTTCAGGCCCATGCGGATACTTCTTGCGGAGGACAAGCGCAGCTTCGCGCTGCAGATTGCGCGCGCGCTGGAGATGGAGGGCCACAGCATCACGCTGGCGCCGGACGGCAGCGAAGCACTGCGCCTGGGACGCAGCGCAAGCTTCGACCTCATCCTTCTCGACGTCATGCTGCCGCGGCTGGACGGCTTTGAGGTGATCCGCCGCATCCGCCACGACCGGCTGCCCATCCAAACGATACTTGTGTCCGCCCGGGACTCGATGCAGGACATCGTCACCGGCCTGGACGCCGGCGCCGACGACTACCTCACCAAACCCTTCGCTCTCGACATCCTGCTCGCAAAAGTCCGGGCCACCGAGCGCCGCATCCCCCAGGTGCCGTCGACCACGCTGCGTGTCGCCGACCTCCAACTTGAGCTCTCTAACTTCGAATGCAAACGCGGCCTGCGCTCAGCATTCCTTACCCGGACAGAGTGCGCTCTGTTGGAAGCACTGGTGCGTCGCGCCCCCGGCGTTGTTCCTCACAGCCTGCTGATGGAACAGGCCTGGGGTCTGGACAGCGAGGTCAGCTACGACAGCCTTTATGTCTTCATCCGCACACTGCGCGGCAAAATCACGCAAGACAACGAGCCCGAGCTGCTCCACACCGTACGTGGTGTTGGGTATTGCCTCCGTGCTGAGCACTGATCAGTGCACCGGCGGCCACTCTCGATCTCACTTCGCCTGACGCTCTTGTTCGGCGCCATTCTGCTTTCCGGCTGGTTCCTTTTCGGTGCCGCCATGTGGTTCACCCTGCAGCACACGCTTACCGCGGAGCGCGAACGGACGCTGCATCGACGCCTGGACCGCCTGCAGGACTTGCTTCACCGCGATGCCGCGGCCGGAGCGAACACCACCTTGGCGGACTTTCGCGATTTTGCTTCAGCCACCGGCGGAGGTCTCGTAGGGATCGTCGCTCCTTCGGGTGCACGGCTCTGGCCTTCGCCCTCAATGGCTTCCAGCACGTTTCCCTGGCCGGCCATCACGGCGACAAGTCACGAGTCCTTTTCGCAGGTGCAGGCGGCGGGTCAACCGTTTCGCGTGGTGCAGCGGTCCTTCCAGCTCGGCGCACAACCGGTTGTCCTTGTTGCTGCTGCACCGGAGGCCGGCAACGTCGTTCTGCTGAATCAATTTTGGAGCGGCCTGGTCGTCTCGGCACCCGTGCTTGTGCTGATCGCGATGACCGGGGGCTACTGGATGAGCCGTCGCGCGCTCCAGCCCGTCGACCTCATCACAGCCTCGGTTCGCTCCGTGGGTATCCGCAATCTTGCCGAGCGCCTTCCCGTAACGCATAGCAGCGACGAGTTGCAGCGCCTCACGGAAACCTGCAACGACATGCTCGAGCGCCTTGAGGTCGCTGTCCGCAAGTTAAAACAATTTACCGCGGATGCATCCCATGAGCTGCGCGGCCCGCTCGCGCTGACACGCACCGTCGCTGAGGTCGCGCTGCGCAATCCGCTGATCGATGGCACAAGCCGGACCGCCTTCCGCGAAGTGGTCGAAGAGTCCGCACGGGCCACGGCCATGTTGGAACACATGCTTGAGCTCGCACGGGCGGACAGCGAGCCGACCGACATGAAGTTCGAGCCCGTTGACCTTGCGCAGGTGGTGACCGAGGCCTGTTCCATGGCGCGCACCCTGGCCCTGCAGCACGGTCTTGCCATCCACCTCGACTGCTGTTCGGGAGCGGATCTGACCGTGTTCGGCCATGCGTCCAGCCTACGCCGCCTGCTCTGGATTCTGCTGGACAATGCCATCAAGTACACCCCCGCGCCGGGCAAGGTCGATGTTTCCGTGTACCGCGTCGAGGGCGCCACGGTGGTCAAAGTCGCAGACACCGGCATCGGCATCGACGAAGCCGACCTCCCACACATCTTCGATCGATTCTTCCGCGCCGACCCCTCGCGCAGCGAGGTCGAAGGGAGCGGCCTTGGTCTTTGCATAGCCAAGTGGATCGCCGACGTTCATCGCGCCCAGATCAGGGTGGAAAGCTGTAAAGGCCAGGGTGCCTCGTTTGCCCTGCACCTCCCTGGCTAGGTTTTGCCTCTCCACGATCGCGCGGACGAGTTTCCCTAGACTTGGGGCGATGCGTACGCGATCTCACTGCGAGGCGAGGCGCGAACTACTTGCCGTTAGCCGTCGTGTGCAACAGTTCCGGAGCGACCTGCTGCAGCCTCGTTTGCAAGGCGCGGGCGAGGATCTGCGATGCCATCGGAACGGATGGAGGCCGCACGTGTGCGTAGTAAATATCGGCAGCGAAGTACGGCGGTGGCAACAATGCAGGCGGAGCGGCGCCCAAATCCGCGAAGGAACGGCTGCGCATCGCGCCGCTGTTGGTGCACGCCGGCACGGGCGCGAGATACACCATCACCGGGGTGCCATCGGCCGCATACTTGCGGCGCAACGCCTCCACGGAGCTGTCGCCATGCTGATCAAGGAGGGGCCGCGGAAGGCGGCAAAGATCCGTCAGCGGTCCAAACGTTTCGATGTATGGCGCATGCCCCAGGGCACTGGCGATGTCCTGCGTGCGGCTCTTGTGGTGCAGAATGGCAGACAGCATCTTCGGCCCGAAGGTGGCGTACAAGCGGAGTGGAAACTCTGCCATCTCCAACGGATGGTGCAGCGTAAACTGCGCAATCTCGCCCCAGGTTGCGTGCCGCATCATCATCTCTTCGCCTTCAAACAGCCGTCCCTTGGAGACATGCTGGAAGTCGAGATTCCACGGGGAAAAATACAGCACAATCAGCTTGGGCTTTTTGTGATGCGCCAGGTAGGAGCGTAACGGCGAATCCCCGATGACGGGCAGACTGCCGACGGTGCTGGGCAGCACCACAGAGCGAATGCCGAGGTCTGCGTTGATGATCCGCGGATCGATGCCAAGAAATGCGCTCGAGTCGCCGAAAATAACGACATCGCCATCCGGCGTTCCGGGCGCGTATGGAAATTCCAACTCCGGTCCCCACTGCGTTTCGCCCCACTGCTCATAGGAGCGTGAACACACCAGTGGGAACGCGGACACAAAACCAATCAGCGGAAGAATGCACGCCAGCAGGAAGTAGCGGAGATACGTCCACCGCGGACGCCTGGAGGCGGACTCATGGAGGCCGTCGACCTCAGGAGGAGCTATCTGTTGTGCGCTGGCCATAGCCATTCGTTCCTTTCCCATCTCGTGTTGCGGGCGTACGCGTTTTGCGAACGATCTCCTCAGAACTGGAAGTACAGGAACGTCGTCGGGATCTCCATCTTCACAAGAACAGCAAAGATCAGCGCGCCCATCAGGAAGCCCAACACAAGCGTGGGCCGCCAGAACCACTGGAAGCGGCCTACCTCGCGGTCAGAGGGTGCAAGCTCAATGGCCGGCTTAAACTTTGCCAGGATCTGCTGCGTGTTGGGCAGGGCCCACACGATGAAGAAGCCGGCAGCCAGCGGAAGAAATGCCGCCGTCGATGGATGAAATAAGAAGTCCGGTGGCAGCGGCACCAGCCCGCGATGCCTTCCAAACATGCCGCCCAACATGGTCAACGCGACGCCAGTGTCTTGCGCGCGGAAGAAGATCTGCGCCAGCAGCACAGCCGCAAACGTCAGCAACACGCTGCCCACATGCGTCGCCGCTTTGACGACAGGCGAAGGCTCAGGACGTTGCTGCCCGCCGCGAAACACACGCCACGCATGGTTCGTGGTGAGGTACGCGGCATGCAGCAAACCAAAGATGATGAACTGCAAACCGGCCCCATGCCAGATGCCCGCGATGAACAGCGCGACTACGGTCGGGAAGCCAATCATCATCGCAAAGCCTGAAGGCGTGGCCATGGCTTTGCGCGAGATCTTCATGCCGCGTTGCGCGCGTTGGCGGCTTACCCAGATGGCGATCGGGTTGTACAGGTACACGTTGATGTAGCGCGTCAGCGTCATGTGCCAACGCTGCCAGAAGTCGATGATGTTGGAACTCTTGTAGGGCGAAGCGAAGTTCAGCGGGAAGTCGATCGAGAACATCCGCGCCAGCCCATTCGCCATATCCGAGTAGCCGGAAAAGTCGAAGTACAGCTGCAGCGCGTAGGACAGCACGCAAATCCACGCGCCCTTGGCAGAGATGTGCCACCATGCGTTAAAACCACCATCGGCGTTCTGCGCGAAGCGGTCTGCCAGCAGCACCTTCTTGCACAACCCCATGACAAACCACGTGAAGCCGACACCGATATCCTCCAGCTTCAATCGGTAGTCACGGTCCTGCTGAAATTGCGGCATGATCTCCGCATGGTGCAAAATCGGCCCGGCGATCAGGTGCGGAAAAAAGGTGGCGAACAGCGTGTAGCTGCCCAGGTCCTGCTGTACCGCGCCACCCTGCTGCAGATCGACCAAATAGGCGATCTGCGTGAAGGTGAAAAACGAGATGCCCAACGGCAACACGATGTCCTGCCAGTGGTGCTGCGCATGCAGGTGGTTTGCGCCGAAGTTCAGCAGCGGGATCAGGTACTTGTAGTAGCACAGCACGCCCAGGTTGGCCGCGATGGCAAACACAAGGATCACCCGCGTGTTGATGTTGTTCAGGATGCGTCGGCTGATCAGCGCCCCCATCACGTAGTTAAGAAGGATGGAGGCACACAGCACGATCAGGTAGACCGGCCGCCAGTACGCATAGAACGCCAGGGAGGCAAACGCAAGCCAAAGCACAACGGCGCGCCGATGCCAGTACGCCGCGATCTGATATCCGATCAGCACGAGCGGCAGAAAGCCAAACAGGAAAATGTATGAATTAAATAGCATGCGGCGCGCCCTTAGCGCGATGGGTCCCCAAGAGTGAGTCGTTCAACATCGGTGGCCGTCGTGCGTGTTCCCGGCAGCTTCCGTGCAAGTTTCAGTGTTCCACTGCAGCGTTCAACACTATGCCGGTTGTGCAGCACCGGTCTTTGCGTTCAACTTCTGTTCGATCAGGCTCACCAGGTTGCCGACGTTGTGCAGCGATTCAACCTCGATGGTTTTGAACTTGATCTTCATGCGAACCTCAATGGCAACAATCAGGTTGACGTGGTTCGCCGAATCCCAATCTTGAATGTCCGCCGCAGTGGTTTCCGGAGTCAACTGGATCGTGTCGTCATCAAACACGTCCTGAAAGATTTCCGTCAGCTGCCGATAGATGCTGGCTGTGTCCATGCTTCTCCCTTCAAAACCTTCATGTGCGTTGCCCGCGGCGCAAAGCCCGCCAGCGGCAGTTCCCAACGCGTGATGCCGTCGCCTTCACTTTCAAAAAGCGTGAAGCCAAGCTGCTTGTAGTGCTCGCGGACCATGCCGTTCTTCGCCGTGGGCCGGTATTCCCCAACAACGCGCGTGCAGCCCATCTCTTGGGCGCGCTCCACCACCAGGTTCAGCGTCGCTTCTTCCACACCGCGGCCCAACACGCGGCAGCTCATCAGCCACGTATCCAACGCAAGCGCGGAGCCTTTGCGATAGCCCACCACAAGCCCGATGACGCCGTTGTCGCCATGCACGTCGGTGAGGCGCAACTGCAACGTCGCCGCACTTTCGTCCTGCATCATGCCGAGCACATCAGCCTCGGTGTAGCGCTTGGTGGTCAGGTTGAACTGGTTGGTCTTGTTTATCAACTGCGCAATGCGCTTCAGGCCCGCCATGTCGAAGCTGTTCGCATACAGCTCCATCTGCAGCCCGTCGAGAAAAGCGCCGATGTCGGTGGACGCGGCACGGGCAGCTTCGCGCTGCGCATTGGCCCGGTACAGCTCAGTGCGCTCACGATCTTCCGCGGTTAGGTCGACCGCCTCAAAGTAGCCGGCATCGGCCACCGTGCGCGGGTACTCGGCAGGATCTTCCGGCATTTCGGGCACGGCCACCATCGGCAGCTCCGAGCGCACAAGGCGCCGTTCGGCCGGGTTGTCATCCACAAACACCAGCGAATCGAGCCCGATGTTCAGCCGCTCGGCGATGGAGCGAATGTTGGTCGCCTTGTCCGTCCAGTTCGCGACGTAGCACGCGATGTCGGCGCGCCGCAGCACCATGTCCGGGTGCTTCTCAAACGGCTCCAACGCATTGGCTTCATCGTTCTTGGAGCACACGGCCAGAATCACGCCGCGTTCGCTCAACTGCTTGGCATAACGCTGAAATGCAACAAAGGCCTCGCCGCCGGGGCTGCCCTGGCCCAGCACAATGCCCTCCAGGCCGTCGTCGCCAATCACGCCGCCCCACAACGTATTGTCGAGATCGAGCACCAGGCACTTCGCGCTGCGTCCCCACAGCGCAGCGACAAGGCGTCCGATCTGGTCGCCATACATCACCGAGGCGCGCGGATGAACCTCCTGCTTGGCCTGATACCAAAGCGACGAGTCAAACCAGTTCGCCAGCCCATCTTCAGCAGCCCACGTATCCACGCTCAGCAGCTGAACGCCTTCCGTGGCTGCCTCAGTGCGCAACGCCTGGTTGATCTGCGCAACCACGTTCGCCGGCGAGGTAGGCAGCCGGTTCTCGTTGTTGCCCATCAGCATGGGGAAGCGCGGCAAAAGCGTTTGCTGGATCACAGCGCGAGCGCCGACGGAAGCCTTGGCCAGCTGCCAGCACTGCCGCAGGTTCGCCATGGCCGCTTCAGGGCCGGCGTTCTCGCTGCCGGCAAGGTGCTGTGCGTCGAACGCAAAGCACACCACATCGGGCTTGAACTGATGCAGCCCCGATTGCGGATTCGCGAGCTCCTGCCGGTACAGCCCATAGGGCCCAACGTAGATGTCCAGCAGGAAGCCACGGCGCAGACCACCCAGCCGGATCGACGGCAGCAGATGGCTCAGCGTGGAAGAGCCCAGAAGCGCCAACTTGATCACAGGCAGCGCAGGCTTGGTTTCCGCCTGGGCCAATACTTTTTGCACGGCCTTGTCCAACTTGGACGCGCGCACAAAGTCCATACGGCTATTGGCCAAGCGCTGCAGCAGCGTGAGCGCCTGATCGATGGGCTCTTGCCGTGCTGCTTCGAGGAGACCGGACCAGCCCGGAATTTCAGGCAGCCACATGAGCTCGATCGACATCAGGAATGACTCCGCTCTGCTGAATTCTGCGGCAGCCGCTAGGCTCACACAGGGGGCAGGCGCGCTTCAACTTCACGCGTTCGGAAGCTCACCCAAAAGTGGTACGCTACCGATCATAGCAGGTCGTGGCGCCCGTTTTCGCGTGCTCGACGGTCCCGTTGTCCGCACGTTCACAATCGCAGATCGTCGGCGCTACCGCATTCGGAGGCTTCCTATTCATGTCCATGCAGTCCGCCGGCTTCGGCGCCTCTGCCCTGGCCCACGCCGCCGTGCGACCGTCGCCGCACCCCGGCGGCGAGCAGCCGATACCCTGGTCCGCCGACGCGCTGGATGCCCCAGGCAAGCTTTCCCAGTGGGACCTGGCCGGGATGCTTGCCGGCTTTCTGCTGACGCTCGCCATCACGATCGTGAATGCGCATGGGCGCGTCTTCTGGGAAGACGAGATGCTGGGCTGGCTGCTGCTTACCGACCCCTCGTGGCACCACATGATCCACGCCTGGAACGTGGGTGCGGATGGCGGCGGTTTCTCGTTCTACGTGTTGGGTCGCGGATGGTTTGCCCTTTTCGGCAGCTCGCACCTGGCGTTTCGGCTCTTCTCGTCCACCTGTTTCGGCATCGCGTTTGTGGCCACATGGGGCGCCCTGCGGCGCCGCTACCCGACGTGGATCGTTGCCTTCGCCACGTTCAACAGCTTCTTCTTCAGCCCGCCACTCACGACTCACTTTCTGGAAGGCCGATTCTATGGCCTGCTGGTGATGACCACCGCATTGGCCATGTGGCTGGTTCTCAAACTCGACGACACACCGGACCCAACGCCCGCCCGTTTGTACGTCCCAGCGTTCCTCATCCACGGCTTGCTGACTACAAGTCATCTGCTGGGCGTGGTCTACAGCGCGCTTCTTGTGGCCGCTATCGTGCTCCTCGATCGCATGCGCGGCCGCAGGCGGCTGGGGCTCTACGTCACCATGGCGGCGTCGTGGCTGTTGCTGTTGCCGGAGAAGACCTCCATCATCGCCGCAGGGCGCGTGGGCAAGCCACACTTCTGGACCAGGCCGCCCAAGCTTGCCGACATCATCGGCGCCTACAGCGGGTTCAGTCACGAGATCCTGTTCGTGCTGATCGTTCTTCTGCTCGCAAGCTTCGTTGTGCTGCGCCGCACTCCAGGCGGCATCGGCGTGGCTCTGCGCGACAGCTTACATCGGCGGCGCGCTGTTTACATCGCCACGCTTTGCCTGCTGCTGGTGCCCCTTGCGTTTCTTGCGGAAGGCTGGGTCGGCACATGGCTCTTCACCGATCGTTACCTGCAGCCCCTCGCGGTGGGCGTGGCCTTTGTTACCGCAGAGCTCTGCATGCTGGTCGCTGAGCGTCTTGCAACACCGCTCGGATCGCGCATGCCGCCGGCACTGATCACCACGGTGCGCGGGGCGTTTTCTGCTGCGTTCGGTGCCTTCATGCTGGTGTGGGTTTTTCATCACACCGCGCAGCAAACGCCCTCGCCACCCGACTTCACCGACGCACTCACCGCGCACATGCCGCATAATCTGCCGGTGGTGGCTGAGGATGCCTTTACCTTCACGGAGTTGATGGATCGCCAGGCGCACTCCGGCGTGGATTATCGATTCTTGCTGGACTGGCCCTGGGCGATCGCACCCGGTTCACCGCACTTTGAGGTGACGCAATACCACCTGATGGAGAACTGGCAGCGTGCCGGCTACTTCGCCAACCGCATCGAGAACGTCGACACCTTCCTGAAGAATCATCGACGTTTTCTGCTGATTCACGACGCCGGCATCCATACCTCACCGAACGACGAAATCGTCATCGGCAACCCCCTGGAAGAGCGTTTGGCCCACGACCCAAATTACGAGTTCCGCAAAGTCTTCGCGCTCGACCGCGTCTACCATGACGGCGTGCGCGACACCGTGTGGCTGGCTTGCCGTGGCGGTTGCGGTACGCAGCCCAGCCCCATTGTGGGTGCGACCCACTGCGTTCGGTACGCGCCCGGCAACGTCTGCTGCAACGACCAACCCTGCATGCAGGAACTGCCGCGGGCGGTACAGAACGCAATCAACTAGCGGTTACAAATTCAGCAGCGCGAAGGGTTGAAACTATCTTCGCGCTGCCAGCCTCATTGATACCGCTGCTGATGCCAAGCCCACGCGTCGCGCAGAATGACGTCGAGCTCTGCACGCTTCGGTGTCCAGGCGAGCACACGTTTCGCCTCATCGGAAGCCGCCACCAGCCGCGCCGGATCGCCTGGCCGTCGCGGCTTCATCTCCGCCGGGATCGCATGTCCGGTCACCTTGCGCGCGGCGTCGATGACTTCCTTCACGGAAAATCCAGCGCCATTGCCGAGATTGAGGATCAGCCGTGAGTTGTCGTTCAGCGCGTTGAAGGCAAGCATGTGCGCATCCGCCAGATCCGCCACATGGATGTAGTCGCGAATGCATGTCCCATCCGGTGTGGGGTAGTCGTCGCCATAGATAAAGATCTTCTCGCGGCGGCCTAACGCCACATCCAGGATCAGCGGGATGATGTGCGTTTCCGGTTCATGCGCTTCACCGCGCCCGGGGATGGCACCCGCGACGTTGAAGTAGCGCAGCGACGCGTAACGCAGGCCATGGATGCGGTTCAACCACGTCAGCATTTGCTCCACCAGCAGCTTGCTTTCGCCATACGCGTTGGTCGGCTGCAGGGCTGCGTTCTCCGGGATGGGCACAAACGCCGGCTCGCCATACACCGCAGCCGTGGAGCTGAACACAAGCTTCTTGACGCCCGCAGCATGCATCGCTTCCAGCAACGACAACGTGGACGCGGTGTTGTTGCGGAAGTACAACTCAGGCTTTTGCATCGACTCGCCGGCCTCGATCAGCGCGGCAAAGTGGAGCACACCTTCCGGCTGCTTGTCGCCCAGAATCGCTTCCACGCGCTCGCGGTCGGCAAGGTCCACTTGGAGGAACTCGGCGCCCCCCGGAACGAACTTGCGCTCTGCATGAACCAGGCTGTCGAGGATGATGACCTCATGCCCGGCCTGCATCAGCTGCACGGCCACGGTGCCGCCCACATACCCCGCCCCACCTGTCACCACGACCTTCATGCGCGTTTCCTTTTCGTCGTTCCCAAAGATGTCTGCCGTTGTCTTCGCTTCTCTGGTTATCACCCCCTCGAGGGGGATCTGTTCATTCGTTGTCATCCCCAAAGGGATCTGTTTCATTCGTTGTCATCCCCGAAGGGGATCTGCGTTTTGACTTCCCAACAAGTCTCAACTCTTGGCCAATGCCTGCCGCAACGTTTCCGCTGCGAGCTCCGGCGTAATATCCCGTTGCGGTGAGCCCAGCAACTCAAACCCCACCATAAACTTGCGCACCGTGGCAGAGCGCAGCAAGGGCGGATAAAAATGTGCGTGCAATGTCCACTCCGGATGCCCATCACCATCGAACGGCGCCGGATGAAAGCCCATCGAGTACGGAAACGGCGTTTCAAAGACGCGGTTGTAGCCGCGTGTCACCGTGCTCAGCAGGTGCGCCAACCCTGCGCGTTGCACCTGCGTCTGCGCGGCCATGGTCGCCACCGGCTCGCGTGGCAACAGCATCACTTCAAAGGGCCAAACCGCCCAAAACGGCACCAGCGCCACCCATGCGTCGTTCTGCGCAACGATGCGCTCACCCTGCGCCAATTCCACCTCAAGATAGGTTGGCAGCAACGCGCGCCCATGCTGCTGCAGGTAGCTGCGTTGCGCCGCGAGTTCCAGTGCCGGCTCATCCGGGATGTGTTGCGTCGCCCAGATCTGCCCATGCGGATGTGGATTGCTCGCGCCCATCATCGCGCCGCGGTTTTCAAAGATCTGCACGTACTGCATGCCGTCGTGCGCGCCCAGCTCGGTTTCCTGTTCCGCCCAAAGGTCCACGACGCGTTCAATCGCGCTGACCTCCATGGTCGCGAGCGACAGATCAAGGCGCGGAACAAAGCACAACACGCCGCACAGGCCACGCTCGGTCTCCGCGCGCAACAGGCCTGCCCCTTGCACGTCCAGGCTGGCCGGTGGCACATCGTTCTTCAGCGCCGCAAAGTCGTTGTCGAACACATACGTGGAGGTGTACTTGGGCGTATGCAGTCCACCGGCGCGCTCGTTGCCTGGGCACAGATAGCATGTGGGGTCGTACTGCAACATCGCGGGTGCCGTGGGTGTTTCTGTCTGCCCCTGCCACGGCCGCTGCGTGCGCTGCGGCGACACCATCACCCACGACCCGCGCAGCGGATTCCAGCGCCGATGCGGTGCCTGACGAAAGATCTGCTCCAGCTCTGCCATTAGCTCCTCACCGTGCTGCCGTTTGTGCGCGCCGGAACGCCCCATCCACCGGGACGCAGACAAACGCTTCTGCGTCGATCCTGTATCGCGTCAGGTACGCCGCGCGCAGCCGCTCCGTAAACTCAGCCACCGCATCCTTGTGCACCAGGTTCACGGTGCACCCGCCAAAACCGCCCCCGGTGAGGCGCGCGCCGTAACATCCGGGCAAGCTGGTCGCGGTTTCCACCAGAAAATCCACCTCGGCTACGGAGCACTCAAAGTCGTCGCGCTCACTGGCGTGCGCCAGGGTGATCAGCTTCCCGGCCTTCACGGCATCGCCCGCTTCCAACGCCTCACGCATCAGGCGAACACGCGCATTCTCGGTGATCAGGTGCCGGCAACGCTTAAACGCCTCCAAGGAGATCTCCGCCCTCACCGCCTCGAGATCGCTCTCCGTCGCATCGCCCAGATCCCGCAGGCCAGGGTGCGCCTTCACGACCGCGGCCTGGCCTTCTTCCACCTGTTTGCGCCGGGTGCCGTACTCGCCGCCGCCGCCGATGGAGTGCTTCACCATGGAGTTACAAATCACGAGGGCCGCATCCGCCAGCCCACCGCGATTCATCGGGACCGCCTCGTGCTCCAGCGTGCGCGTGTTCAGCAGCAGCGCGCTTCCTTGTTCGGCCAGCACGATCACGGTCTGGTCCATGATGCCGCAAGGCGCGCCGACGAAGTTGTTCTCCGCACGCTGGCAGAGCAGCGCGATCTCCTCCGGCGGCAACGTTTCACCCATGTAGCCCAGCAGAGCAAAGGCGGTCGCCACCTCCACGCTGGCCGACGAACTTAAACCGCTACCCAGGGGTACATCGCCGCGCAGACGCAGCAGAAACGGCGGCGGCTGCAAGCCCTTGCGCTCCAACTCACGCAGCACGCCAACGGGGTAGTCGCTCCAATCCTTCGCCGGCCCGCGGCGATCTTCGGGCGACTCCACATGCTCCCCGGTGAATCGCTCGCTTTGGAAGTGATACATGCCGTCCGTCGAAGGCTCAATCGTGGCCTCGGTATAAAACGGAATGGCCAACGGCAACACCAGGCCGCCGGTATAGTCGGTATGCTCACCGATCAGGTTTACCCGCGCGGGCGCAACGGCAATGCGTGGTTCTGGCTGCCCCATGTACCTCTCCTTGAAGCCCTTCGCTGCTGCGCACCACGCACCGTAGCGAAGCTTGTGTTGAAACTGCATGCGTCCAGCAAACGTGCGGAAGACCGGTCATAACTGGCTCCGACGCTGTGCCACCTTCGAGTCTCGCACAATGTTCTGCCCCGCTCACACCCGCAGGTCGCGCATGTACGCCGCATCCACCCGGAGCGCCTCAAAGGGAGCCATGTCGAAGCTTTCCTGCTCCACAAACGCGTGCCGGATGCGCGCGCCCTTCGCCGCCTCAAAGATCTTCCTGAAGTTCACTGTGCCCTGGCCCAGTTCAGCAGCCGGCGGCGGGTCAACCACCGTGGCGGGGTGGGCCGTCGCCTTGAAGTCCTTGATATGCAGCATCGAAATCCGGGTCGGATACTTGTGCAGGTACGCCACGGGGTCGCCACCGCCTACCGTGACCCAACCGCAGTCCATCTCAAAGGTCACCAGCGCGGGATCGGTGAGCCGGATCAGCTCGTCAAACGGCACGACGCCGTCCTTGGGGGCAAACTCCATGGTGTGATTGTGATACCCAAACTGCAGGCCCGCAGCCTTGGTCCTGCGGCCCCACTCATTGAAGCGATCTGCGTTGAAACGGTAGTCGTCCATCGTGAAGCCTTCCACCTGGCCGCGAAAACTCTTGTCCTGCAATCGAGCGGGGTCCTTGATCCCTGGAAAGGAGCAGATCAGGGACTGCAGGCCGAGCGCTCTACAGAAGCTCAACGTCTCATCGAAGCTCTTATTCAGGTCATTGAAGGAGTAGTGCGCGCTGACCAGCGAGAGCCCGGCCGTTTGCATGGCCGCCTTCACCTCGTCGGGCGAGTGACCGTAGAACCCCGCCGCTTCCACCTCCTTGTAGCCGATGGCCGCAAGCTGCTTCAAGGTGCCAAGGTAGTCCTTCTGCAGTTGCTCCCGCACTGAGTACAACTGCAGTCCCAGCGGCAAGCCCAACGGAGAGGCAGAGGCCCGGCCGCCACGCGCCGCGTACGCTCCCATCGCCAGAGCAGCCGACCCCCAACCCAAAAACTGCCGCCGATCCCAACCCGCAACCCTCATCCACACTCCTCTGCCTTCACACGTAACACTTCACTCCTAACTCTTCACTCCTAACTCACTTCTCTTCTAACTCACCTCTCAAACCCACCAAGGCTCCACCGCCGGCTCCTGCACCACCACGCGCGACAACATCGCTAACGCCGCAGACAGCCCCTCGTGGACCGACAGCAATGCATCCTCATGCTCAATGCTCAGCACGCCATCGTAGCCCACCAGGCGCAGGGCGCTCACGATGGCCTTCCACTCCGCCTCGCCATGGCCCCAGCCGACGCTGCGAAACAGCCAGGAGCGCTCCGCCATCTGCGTGTAGCTCTTGGTGTCCAGCACACCGTTGCGTGCGCGGTTTGTCGGGTCGACCGCCACATCCTTGGCATGGAAGTGGAAGATCGCCTCACCTAACGCACGAATCGCGGTAGGGATGTCCACGCCCTGCCACCACAGATGGCTCGGGTCCACATTGATTCCAATGTGCTCCCCCGCTTGCGCGCGCAACGTCAACATGGTCTCCGTGTTGTAAACGCAAAAGCCGGGGTGCGCCTCCAACGCCACGCGCACGCCAGCGTCTCTGGCTACCTGATTCAGTCCGCGCCAGTACGGGACCAGCCGCTCCGCCCATTGCCACGCCAGCGCTTCGGCGAACTCCGGCGGCCATGCGGCGGTGATCCAGTTCGGCGTTTGATCGTCCGGTCCGCCCCCGGGGCAGCCGGAAAACGTCACCACCGTGTGCACGCCCAGCGTTTCCGCCAGCCGGATCGTCTGGCGCAGGGTGTTGTCGTCGCGCTGTGCGATAGCCATTTGCGGATGGACCGGGTTGTTATGGCAGCTGAGCGCGCTGATCTCCAGCCCAGCGTCCGCCAACTTATGGCGGAAGTCCGTGCGCCGCGCACCGCTCGCCAAGAGACCTGCAAGGTCTACATGCGCTGAACCCGGCCATCCGCCCGTCCCTAGTTCAAGGCTCTGCACCGCGGGATAGCGTTTTAGTTCGCGCAGCAGTTCGTCGAAGCTCAACCTGCCAAACACCGGCGTAAACAGACCGATCCTCATGCATCAACCTTAATGCCCCCAATCCTACGCTGACTTGCTGACCTCAACGTCGGTATCGTAGGTGTGGCTTTCCTGTGACCTCACTCACAGGGGTAGTCGCGCCACTGCTCACTTTCCGCAATGCCCTTCAACATGGCGAAGCGCTCGCGCATCAACCGGCGGATGTGCGGCACCATGACGATCTGCCCCACGGCACGTCCCGCCCATCCAAGCGGCATCGTGAACCGTAGTTCGTCCTCCAGCAACACGCCACCGTCCGTCTCACGAAAGCGATGATCATGCGCAAACGTGGCAAAGCGGCCTTCCAGCATGCGGTCCTGGAAGTAGAACGGTGGCTCGTACTCAGCGATCAACGACACGTGAAACTGCGGCAAGCCAAACTTCCATCCCTCCCACCGCACCGTATCGCCACCGCGCACACACCCAGATGTGCGCCCGGCAACAGGCGTCATCTGCAACTCCTGGCGCACGATGGCGATGTTGGTCGAAAGCGCAAAGCAGCGCTCTATCGGTGCCTGAACAAGAATGCTGTCGCGAAGGGTAAACATCAGAAACTCCAAAGTGCTCTCAAGAACGTTTCAGCTATTCTGATGTGTTTCCTTCGGCTGCGCACGCGGGCAGCACTACGCGCTCAACGGAAGTCAGTCCTCTTCTGAGGTAACAAAACGCTTCTCCGCCAAATCGATCAACGACGTGAGCGACCATATGTATGGCCGCTTGCCCGTGCCCTTGCGGACCATCGTCAGCACACCGGCTTTATGCAAATTCAGCAGCATCGTTGTCAGCTGCGGACGGCTCGGTGCGGCTGTCGCCCAGCGCACCTGCCCGGGCTGAAAGATGGGCGTGCTGAAGATAAAGTCAAGCAACGGAACGGCGAACTGGCTGCGCGTGACCTCGAGAAACTGACCTTTGAGATCGCCGTAAAGCTCCAGCATGGCTGTGGCTTTACGTGCGTTCTGCTCCGCCTGCCGCTCTACGGCCAGCAGGAAGAAGCGGACCCACGCCGTCCACGCTGCTTTGGTTCTGCCAAGCGCATTCAATAAGCCGATGTACTCATCCCGATGCGCCTCAATGTATTCGGAAAGATAGAAGTTCGGTTCGCGCAACAACCCACGCTCAAACAAAAAGATGGGCACCAGAATGCGGCCAAGCCGCCCATTGCCGTCCAGAAACGGGTGGAGGAACTCAAACTGGGCATGCACAATCGCAAGCTGCACAATGGGATCGCGCTCGTCGGCGTGGTAATACTTTTCCCAGTTGTCCAGGGCCGGCCGCAACATCTGCCAGTCCGGTGGCGTGAAGCGCACCGTCTTCTTCCCCCCGGCGAGTGAACCGATGTAGTTTTGCTGGCGGCGGAACTCACCACGCGCCTTGTTCTGCCCGCGTACGCCGCTCAACAAGACGCCGTGCAGTTGCAGGAGCAAGTTCAAGTTGAACGGCCGCTTGCCGAGCTCTTTGGTCGCCAAGGCCAACGCCCGCCGATAGTTCAAGATCTCCTCAATGTCATCTCGTCGAGACAGCCCCTCCGGCGGCTCTCCCGCTTCAAACTGCAGCACCTCCGTCATCGTCGCTAGCGTGCCTTCGATGCGCGACGAAAGTACAGCTTCCTGCACCGTCAAAGGAGCCAGCAAGATCGACGCGTTCGGCAGGTGTCGCAACATGCCGTTATAGTCGGCGAGCGTGCGGTTGGCACGTCCCATGTCCGCGACCAGACTGGTCCAGTCCAGAGTCTTCAACGGCAACTTGATCGGGATGGCTGGCTTCAGGATCATGGCGCTTGTCGTAAGCAGATCAACGATTAGGCTTCTTGTCGTAAGTGTAACCGACTTTGCTTACGACAACTTTGCTAGTCGTAAGCCCACTTACGACAAAAACCGTAGTCGTAAGCCCACTTACGACAAGAGCCGTAGTCGTAAGCCGGCTTACGACAAGCGCGCGACCGGCCTCAAGCCCCTTAGATGGAACTACAGTTCCGTAGCGTGCTCGGCGGCAAGCGCCTTCGCACGCTCCACAAATTCCGTCACCGCGCTTGAGCCCTGATCGCCCTTGCCCCGCACGCGCACACTCACGGAGTCGGTTTGCATTTCTTTGTCGCCGACCACCAGGATGAACGGCACCTTTTGCAGGCCGAAGTCGCGAATCTTGCCCTGCATCTTGCCGTTGCTTGCATCCAGTTCCACGCGCAGACCGACGGCTTCCAAGTGTTGCTTCACGCTCTCCGCATACTGCAGGTGTTTCTCGTTGGAGATCGGCACAAGGCCAACTTGCACGGGCGCCAGCCACATCGGGAACGCCCCGGCGTAGTGCTCGATCAGCACGCCGAAGAACCGCTCCACACTGCCAAACAAAGCACGGTGCACCATCACCGGCTGGTGCCGCTCGCCATCTTCGCCGACGTACTCCAACTGGAACCGCTTGGGCAGGTTAAAGTCGAATTGCACCGTGCTCAGCTGCCACAAACGGCCCAAAACGTCGACAAGCTTCACGTCGATCTTCGGCCCATAAAACGCAGCTTCACCCGGAAAGCTCTGGAACTGGAGCCCACGCCGCGTCAGCACTTCCTTGAGCGCCCCTTCGCTTTCCGTCCACTCGTCTGCCGTGCCGATAAACGCCGGATCGCCCGGTTTATGCGTAGAAAGTTCTACGCGGTACTCCTTAAAACCGAAGGTCTTCAACACCGCTTCAGCGAAATCAAGGCAAGCTTCGATCTCGCTCACAATCTGGTCGCGTGTGCAGAATACATGCGCATCATCCTGCGTAAAGCCACGCACACGCAGCAGCCCGTGCATGGTACCGCTACGCTCGTAGCGATACACATTGCCCAGCTCCGCATAGCGTTGCGGCAGGTCGCGGTAGCTTTTCGGTGTCGACTTGTAGATCAGGATGTGACCGGGGCAGTTCATCGGCTTCAGCCGATACTCGGCATCGTCCAACTCCATCGGCGGATACATGTTCTCCGCATACACTTCTTCGTGCCCGCTCACCTTCCACAACTCGCGGCGCATAATATGCGGCGTAAACACCATGTGGTACCC